>DATEOO010000139.1:0-2832 GCA_035274085.1 Candidatus Nitrosocosmicus sp. | reverse complement strand
CTGGTCAAAATAATTCGTCAACAATTGCCGTCACGAAACTACAAGATAGTACATGCAGATACTGAAGATAAAAGGGGAATAGATGTTGCATTTATTTATGACAAAAACAAATTTGAAGTTGAAAAAGATAATAAAACAGGAAAAGATTTAGTCTTTTCCCATTTTGTTATGAAAAGGGAGGCAACACGAGATATTTTGCAGGTTAATTTTAAGACCAAGTCCAGCAAAAAGAGACTTGTTCTAATAGGAAACCACTGGCCATCACGAAGTGGAGGTCAATACGAATCTGAGCCATATAGGATAGTTGCAGGTGAAACATTGGGATATTTTCATCAAAGAATATTGGATGTAAATGAGAAAGATGATGATCGCAATACAGCTATATTGGCGATGGGAGACTTTAATGATGAACCCTTCAATAGGTCAATAACAGACTACGCTTTGTCAACTGGCTCACTGCTGAAGGTAAAGTTAGCAGATAATCCTCGATTCTATAATCTAATATGGAGTTTAATGACAAACAGCGTCGGAACTTTTTATTTTAATAATTTCCCAAATTTGCTTGATCAATTTATGATCTCTAAGGGGATAGTCGCAAAGAAGAATTTTCAAATAAAGAATAATTCAACAGAGATCATACGTTTCTCTGAAATGGTTCAGGGCAAGTATGATATTCCATTAAATTTTGGTAGACCATCGGAAAAATTGAATAAGAAAGGCTTTAGCGATCATTTTCCGATTGCTGTGACATTGGAAGAAATTTGATAATCACATGGAAGAATTTACCATTCCATCAAATCTAAATATATTAAAATGAGTTTCTAAGTGTAGTTCTGAAAATTTTTCCGATATTTTAATCATAATGCATATATTCAATCTTGAATCATGTCCTACGAGCCTTGACCTTGTACGAATGAAACATCTAGATGACTAAGAGAGAGAGTAATGAAATAAAATAAATTTATTTTCCATACAATTCTACTCCTCCACTTATATCTAGTAACGAAAATAGTTCATAGTTCTCTTAAATACCTTCCAGTCATTGGAATTTAACTATTGAAAGGCTTTTTATGATTTCAGGGGAATATGAATGCAGAAACAAAAATGGAACAAATTACCGCAATACTATCTGATTTTGATGGAACTTTGTGTCCGACGTCTAGTATAAAATATAATTACTATAATTCTAATTTCATACCCCGTCCAATTGAAGATATACTCTGTGAGATTTCTTTATCTATACCAATATGCATCATCACTAGCAAAGACTTTGATTTCATTTATCCAAAAACCAAAAAATTTGCAAAAATATTGTCTTGTATATTAGGTTTAGAAACATTTGTTTTAAATGACAGAAAACAAATTAAACATGATAACAATATTCCAAATAAGAATAATAAATCAAGCTTAGAAGATGTCATCATAAGAGATGGTATTTCATGCTTTGACTCGGAGACGCTACCAATTAACTCTGATATCTTAAGTGAAATTGTAACCTATTTTGAAAAAGAATATAAGGAAATAAATGTTGAAAAAAAGTTTCTAAAGGGCAAACAAAATCTAATAGGCGGAATTACAGTAGATTGGAGACATTATTCTAATTGGACTGCTAATAAGAAGAAATACAGAGAGATTATTAAAAGATTAGTATCAATTGTATTAGAGAGTGTCTCAAAAAAAAGAGGGGTCGACATATCCAAAGAAAAATTAGCCTTATGTGCTGAGAGTCTTTTTATACAAGAATATTCTACTCATCCTTTCATCGATCTATATGTTACCAAGGTGAATAAGGGAGATGCGTTTGAGTTTGTTATTTCCAAATTATCGGAAATGTCGAATATCTCTGGAAATATAATATACCTTGGGGATTCAGAAAATGATAATCCGGCTTTTAGAAAAACTGATTATTCCATTGGAGTAATCTCCGATAACAGGTTAAATCCCAAGTTGGATTGTACATATTCTATCGAGTTTAAGAATTTAGCTGCTTTTTTAAAAAGGCTAGTTGATAATGGCTTTGATTTCTCAGAATCATTATTAAATTTCTAAATTTAGAGTGTAAGAAAAGATAAGTATACTAAAAAATCTACTATCAAATATGAAGGGAATCGAGTTCATTTTTTTGGCAGTAGGTGCAATCTTTGGTGCCTATATAAGATACAAGATTACCTCTTTTCCTTTGATTCTAGGAATAGTTGGGTCAAATGTCTTGATAGTAAACATTATAGGTAGTTTTATCTTGGGTATATTTTCAATCCTGCTGGTCAATTGGAATCTTGATCAAAAATATTCCTTTCTTATAGCAATTGGATTTTGTGGTTCCTTAACAACCATGTCATCCTTTGCATTAGAAAATATAGTAATGATAGAAAATAAACAAATTCTAAATATGATGATTAATACGATAGCAAATGTCGGACTTTCTTTTTTGGCCCTATATGGTGGCAGAATCTTAATAATTCAATTATTGCAATAATAACTTTAGAATAATGACCCTAAAGCAAATGATATGCTTAAACATACGCATAAAGAAAAACGACAAGTCAAATGGAAAAAGACTAGAGAAAACTATCATAGATTTTTTGATGAAGTCAAACGTTTTAGGGGCTATAGTATGGCTAGGTGTTGACGGATTTGGAAGAAGAGGCAAGTCAACAGTTCATTTGGAGGGTTTAATGATAAACCAGCCTATGATGATTGAAACAATAGACGAGGAAGAAAAGATACAACCATTGTTAATACCGTTAAAACAAATGATAGGCGATAATGGCTTTATTACTATTCATAGAGTTCAAGTGGTATAGCTAATGCTAATTGAATAATTGGAAATTA
>DATEOO010000138.1:0-2184 GCA_035274085.1 Candidatus Nitrosocosmicus sp. | reverse complement strand
CATATATATATACCTTAACACATTATCCTCTTGGATAATGTCTGCTTTAATTTCAAGAAGATTTGCTGAAGAAAGTGTACAATTTTTAGGAAAAAAAGTTTCAATTGAGACTTCAGACAATAAAACTTATTCTGGTGTTTTAACCGGTCTAAATGAAAAATTTGATTTGATATTGGACAATGTAGAGTCTCAACAAATCCAAAAACTGATGATAAACGGTTTATTTGTAAAAGAGGTAAAGCTCTTAGAGAGGCCATTTGATTTGAAAGCTCTTGCTGAAAGGTTGTCAAGAGTGTTCCCTGGATTAGTAAAGATTAGAGAGGACGTAGGCGCAATCATTGTGATGGATAAAATCAAGGTAACTGAATCTGGAATCGAAGAAGGATCTGGTTTGTCTGCTTCACGTGTAAAAGCGATTTACGACGAATTCCTCAGGGAGTCCAAGAGTTAATCTTGGTATTTGAGGTGAAATGTACTGATTTAGCTGCTCGGATCGGTAAACTAACCACTCCTCATGGTTCTTTTGAAACTCCATCGTTTATACCTGTAATTCATCCAGTCAAACAACAAATCAGCCCAAGTTTTTTAAAAAGTCTGGGCTTTGAATGCATAATAACAAATGCGTATATCGCTTTCAAATTTTATGGTGAAAGGGCCGAAAAACAGGGGATTCATCAAATCGTTGATTTTGATGGACCTATCATGACAGATTCAGGAGGTTACCAAGTTCTAGAGTATGGTAAAGTCAACGTAACTCCTTCGATAATGGCCCAATTTGAACTTGATATTGGTAGTGATATTCCTGTTCCATTAGATAAACCAACAGGCTATGGTTTGCCTTATAATACCGCAAAATCCTATGTAGACGAAACTGTTTCAAATATAGATGAAACTATAGATATCATAAGAAAAAATCGCACTGACAACAACAATAATAATGATAATGGTGCTAATGGTGATGATATTTTATCATCAAAAGGCGAAATATGGACTGGCACAATTCAAGGAGCTGAACATTTTGATCTCGTACGGTATTCCGCATCACTTTTAGATAAAAAGGGCTTTTCATTTTTTGCAATTGGTAGTCCAGTTGAACTGATGGAAGCTTATGAGTTTTCTACACTCGCTAGACTTATTGAAGCAACCAAATTGTCCATACCAAACAAGCCTATGCATTTATTTGGTGCAGGTCATCCATTAACAATACCTCTTGCTGTGGCTTTAGGTTGTGATACATTTGATTCTGCATCATATATTTTGTATGCAAAAGCTAATCGTTATATGAGTTCTTCAGGAACACTGAGGTTAGAAGATCTTTCATATTTACCGTGTTGCTGTCCTGTTTGCTCGGATCATTCAGTTAAAGAGTTGCTCGATGAAATCCCTCAAACCAGAATTATTAATCTTGCTAAACACAATTTGTATATTCTAAAACAGGAGATGTCTTCAGTAAAGCAAGCAATTTACGATGGTAGGCTTTGGGAATATGTGCTGCAAAAGGCAAGATCTCATCCTAAATTAATGGATGCAATTCACACAATTAAAAATTTTGAATATATTCAACAAAATACTCCTATTTTTAAGCAAAAAGCAATCTATTTGTTTGAACCAATAGATCAATTTAGACCAGAGCTAAAAAATTATCGCCACATGCTAATTAATAACTACAAATCTCCAAATAATAATATCCTAGTATTATATCCAGATCAGGGTACAAGACCATTCTATTCCTCCTCTGTATTACGAAAACTTTCCAATACTTTTCCTCATGCTTCAATCTGTCTTTACAATCCTTTTTTTGGCTTGATTCCAGCTGAAATATCGGATATTTATCCCACATCTCATAATATATTTACAAAACATTTTGACGAATATGATCCTAAAAGTTATACTGAATTTCTGAAATTATTAAACTCCTTCCTACAAAATAATACTTTTAAATCAATTTATATAGTTGCTAATAAGTTCATTAAAAAATTGCTACCTGTTATTGAGCTCCCAAAGGAGACCGAAGTCATAATTGAAGATTTTATTGGTTATAAATTAGATTAAGCTAGAATATACTTTTGATTTTATTTTTATTTATGACTATATGATGATAAAAAAGATTAAAATTTAGCGCCGACGCTATCTTTAATTTCTTTGGATAATTCTGTATATCCATTCTTATCTATTATTACGGCA
>DATEOO010000137.1:0-5261 GCA_035274085.1 Candidatus Nitrosocosmicus sp. | reverse complement strand
GGCATGTACGTTCTAAAGTTAATTCATGCTTTCTATGAAAATCCAATAAAAAAATACTTTTATTAGATGTTAAATTCATCTTACCTAGTATATGGATTTTGTAAATAATAACATTAGGAGACTTGGTCCAAGATATCCTACCGGACCCCATGAGTTATACCAACTACCAAAGAAGAATCCTTCTGAGCTTGAACAGATACATAATCAGTTAATATCATCAATAAAGCTTCGTATGCAAAATCTACCTAATGAGGATAGTAATCAAAATTTTGAGAGAATGGTAAACCAGATGAGAGGACAAGACGTTTCTGCAGTTTCAAATTTAACTAAGGATTTCTTAAAAACAACGAGAAAAAATTTAAGTCAATAAAATTCATCCGTCATCCTCCCTGGTATGTGTATGTGCATGCGTGAGTGCGTGAGTGCATGCATGGCATTTACACTCATAAATTTTGGATATTATTTTTAACTATGAAATATTGTCGAATAGTTTCGTGCTCCTGTTTCTAGTATCTTTATGAATATTACGTATTAAAAATTTCAAACACTCTAATTTGTTCTTGTAAATATAATAATAATTATTATGATTTATTAATCTTTCATATTTTTCATCCTTTCTTTTTCCAATCTTTTCTCTATAGCCAGGATAGATGCTATGGTTTTTTCATGTTGCTTGTCTATCTTTTCTATTTTCTTAAGTAAGGCAAGATGTAATTCTTCTAAATCTGCAATTTTTTTTATTACTTCATCTTGTTTTTCACTAGTTTTCTTTTGTCTGTAATAAATCCACCAAGATATTATTACACCAATTAGGGCACCAACAACTACACCCAAATATGTACTTGAGGCGTTTGTCATATCTACACACCCTGAAGTAAGTTCAGGTATGCATCCATAAAATGATAGAGTGATTAGCTGGATCAAGAGACTAGTTAAAAATAAACAAGTTCTTTTATTTTAAGCTCTTTTTTTACTTTTCAAATATTTTATCATAAATCTAGTTCTTTATTTCATATTTTTTGTGACTACATGTTTTTCTATAAATAAAGCTGAGTTCCTTCCTTAATACTTGCTCAATTTTTTTTTGTAATTTTTTCTAATAAAAGGCATTCTACCACTAAAAAATTTTGTTCTATTAATTATCCCATAGATGGACTATTTGGCAAGGTAATTGCAGAGAATTACTCAATGATCTGCTATCATGTTTTAAAGTTATCTATTTACTATAGTAGTGCCATTTTGTTATAAAGACATTTATATGATTTTGTTGTTTATAATATGTTTTGTCATCTGAAATTATTGGTTCAAAATTATCTGTTCGTTCTAAAAGTGATCTTATTGATAAGGTGTTCGACGCTATCACCGTTAGCGGCGAAGAGGGTGTTTTTCAAACCGAACTATGTAAACTTTTCTCGCTAGATAGCAGAGATGGATCTAGACTGGTAGGGAATTTAGAAAAACAGTCGTTAATTACACGAGAAAAAGCACTTTATCGTGGTAGATGGACGTACAAACTGGTCGTGAAAAAGACTATTTCTATTGATACTGAAGAACAAAGACCTATTGATGTAAGTATGGTCGAAGGTGCACCTTGTCTTTGTTGTTCTTATCAACATCTTTGTTCAAATGAGGACGAATCAAATCAATACAGTCCTGCTAAATGCCAGATCATTGAAGAATGGATTGTAACTTCTTTTGATAAATTTATATTAACTCAGGAAGAGCAACCACCAGAACAAAATCTACTCTAAAATAGTCTTCTTTTATTTTTATTTTTATCCAATTCAAAATTATAAACTCACTCAAAAAATATTAAAATTGATATGGAAAAGTAGATTTACCATGTTGCATTAAATATTTTTGGAGCTGAACTAAATCCTGATTCTATTATTGCATTTCCATCAATTGTCCATTTTATATTTTGTAGCGATTGATTATTATTTTTTATATCAGCCCTAATTTTTCCATCAAGAACCGGGGTTTCTATCACTGAACTAATGTTAGTATCTGTATTTTTCAAGAGTTGCGGTCTACCATTAAGAGGTATATCAATATATGACTTTGTAAATTCTCCAATTCGTTCTCCGTCAGCAGATAAATTATAATCAATTTTTGAGGTAGTCAGCGCTTGACCTGTCGGATTCTTTATATTAAATACAACCTTTAAAGTAGCAACATTATCTTCAGAAATACCTTGTAATTCTATATCTTTTACTACTATGTCAACGGCACTTAAATCAGGTAAGGTTATTGTTAATATTAAAGGTAATAATACAATGACTCCTACGATAACGGTAACTGTTCCTATTAATACTAATCTGCGTCTACTTAAAAACAATGTTCTATCGAATTAATCTGTAAAGTATTGGTATTAAAAAACTTTGTTTATAATAATATATTATAGGATATAGTTATGACAATATCCAATGTTTATTCTTGATCCATTAGTTACATGGATTCATCTAGTTTTTTCTTCAATATGGGTAGGTGGAGCCATTTTTCTAGGGATTGTTTTGGCACCTCTTCTTAAGAAGACTATGCCTGATATCAACAAGAGAATTCCATTCATGGTTGTAGTAGGACGTCGATTCAACTACCTTGGTGGGGCCTCATTGATTATACTGGTCATTACAGGTGTATATAATGCTCGAGCGTTCTTGGATCAGCCCTCCTATCTATTTGAATCTACATATGGATATATTCTCTTGGCCAAAATCATATTGGTACTTGTGATGATATTTGTGTACATTATTCACATTCGACTTCTAAACAAGAATGTTGAATCTCAGATTCTACAAAGAGAAGTTCCCGATGAATATATTTCCTATTTGAGAAATAAAATAATCCTACTAGGTAGAATAACTGTTGGTCTATCTATAGGAATATTGTTCTTGGCTGCATTACTAGATAGGGGTGGCGGATTAGGAAGCATCTGAATATTTATCTGCACATTTGAAATTTTAATTTTATCTATTTTGTAACATCACGCTCCTGATAGTTTCTCCAATCTTTTCATCATCGTCTATTGAAACCAGTACACCATTTTTGGACTTTGGGAGAAAATCCAAAATTACTGTTTTTTCATCTACAAGCATTTCAATATTGAGAATTTTTCTAGAGACCGAAATATCTTTGATTTCAATATTTCGATCACTTAGACTATGGGTACTTTCGCTTGACTGAGTCATCAAAAGATATAGTGTTTGGATAAAAGAATCCAACAAATAGAAGGTTAATTTTGCCTCCTTCTCAATCAATTGAAGATTCAAGTCATCTTGGGAATTCTTTCCTTGATCATCTCCAAGCTTTATCCCCTCTGATGGATGCTTATTTGTATTCCAGTTGATTTCATTCGTATCCGTACTTAGTTTGTCAAATGTTTTCACAAAATCTGGGATGATTGACTCTAAGGAAATGTCTATTATATACTTGTCAATTATCTTTATCTTGACTCTTACTGTATGATAATTGAATTCATAGCCAAAGAATTTAGTAAATATCATGGGTTTGCCATATTTTACCTTATGAATATCGCATCCTTCAATTCTGCTTACCAGCTCATTAAAATATTTCAAAGATGTGAGGTTCTTTTCAAGACAATTTAGTTTGGAAATTATTATCAACTTCATGATTTTTGTAAAATAGCTGTGAAATTGCTCGGGATGTTCCCTAAAATCATATCTTATTTCTTCAATTGCCAACTAGCTAATTCAACTTGTTAAAATTTTTCTTTTTAACTGTTTGGTTTATATTTTGATTTGAATCCAATCAACTAACTCACCCAACAACCAACCAACCAACCAACCAATCAGTATGTATCTATTGCACTAGCTTGTCCATAATTTACAAGAAAAAAGCTAGCCAGAGTATATATTTTACTTATGGCTTGTACCATTTTGAAAATTTATCCTGATCGGTCAATCTATTTTTAAATTGCCTGAGGATGAATCCGATTATTACGTGATGTTTATAGATAAAAGCTATCGCTATCGATACTATGCCTACAATAATAAATCTACCACCTATTACTCTCAAACCTTCTGTAAATTCGTTTACAACCAAATCAATAATTATAAATGCTAAACCAAAAATTATGACTAACATGCCTATTGTTATAAATGCTTTGAATAGTGGTAGATCATTCTTGGTCGAAATCTTAATCCACACTCACTAGTGTATTTATCTATACTTGGTCATAATTATGTCTATTTATTATCAAACTCTCCTTGCAAAAACGTAATTAACCCATACATCCCATTTTTAAAATGTTCAAAAACCTGACTCGATAGGATTAGTGGGTTTAATTAGTTCCCTTAACAAGATGGTTGCGTATGATCCTTTTGGTACTGAGAATCCAACCAACAATGAGTTCTCCTCAATTTTATAGTTGAAGTTTTGACATACAAAACCAGCTTGTCGGAAACCGCCTGATTCACTTAATTCCTGCATTTCCTTAATAAAAAAATCTCTGGCTGTTATATTTTCGTGCTTCATAAGTTCCTTTAATATCTTGTCAAATCTATTTTTTCCCGGTTGGAAAGAATATCCTGGTAACCTAATAATCGGCATTCTTTTTATTCGACTATCAGTAAGTTTTTCCTTCTCATATTTACGGATTTTTCCAAACATCAAACTCTCTTCAAAAACGTCAAAACATAGATCGTTTTCTTCAGGTATAGTAAGGGAAAAGTCATCCCTAATAGCGATACTTAAAGTCTTATTAAAAAGATATGACTGGAATGCTTGGACAAACAGTCTTCTGATATTAATGGGGATAGTTCTTAAGGCCGAAATAGAGTCTTTTCCCCTTACTATTGCCTGAGCTAGATTTTTCTCTATATCCATACCAGGAGGAATTTGGCGTAGTAAATTTGGATTATTTGTGATGTCTCTTAATTTTTCCCTAATTTCACGACTAAATTTTGAATCATATTTTGTGGTAAAAGTCAATAAGATCTCTGTTGCCCTGTCAAATCTTCTTTCAAGAATGGCTTTTCCAACTAGATGGGTCACCAACCGTTCACTTCCAAACCTTTGTAAACCGTAATAGTTTCCCAAGTGATCAATATCGCTCAAAAATTTTGAAATATTATTTAATTTGTCCCTTTTTGGTTCAACAATTCTTATCTCAAAAGTGTTTCCGACCAAATTGTTCTTTTCAATTGGTTTTTTGGAAAAGCCAACCAGCTTCAACTTTATTTTTCCAAGATCAATATTTTCTATGACCTTTCTTGGGTTGCTACGGCTACTGCTAGCATATT
>DATEOO010000136.1:0-2347 GCA_035274085.1 Candidatus Nitrosocosmicus sp. | reverse complement strand
TAAAATATTAGTAATATCCATCAGATTCATTTGTATCTATTTATCATAATTCTTTGAAAATATGTCGTCATGTGTTATAGTAGTAGTAGTAGTATTAGCAGCAGTGTTTTCTATCATGATAAACTGCGTTTCCAAACTCTTAACCAAGCGATCTTTCATTGATACTTTTTAGATTAAAAACTGAACAAGATGTAAAGAGAGTATTATCATTGTTCTTTATTTTGTTTTCTTCTATATAATACATACGTTAAACTCAGCAATCCTCCAGATACTATTATACTATTTATAATTCCAGGAGAATCTCCCTGGGACCAGCTAATTATACAAAATGTTTGCCCAGAGATACAGGTTGCAGCGAAAAAAATTCCGTTCCATATAGTATGAGTAAATATCGCAAACCAACCTTTTCCGCTGATCCAAGTTCTGAGACTGAAAAAAAGAGAAGGAATAACAAATAACCAGTTTGCATACGCAAGAGCATTCATTTCAAAGGTATCAGTATTCAGAATATGCATCATTGCCCATATAATACCGCCTCCCAAAACCACGAAATGATTACCAAAGACATAGAATGGAATACCAAAAAAAATAGTTTCCTCGATTGGTCCAGCGGATAACACTAAGATAAGATTCAACGGACGTGATGGTTCTTCGTAATCCAAAAATACATTTTCGATTACATATGTTCCTATTACCATGAGTATAAAGCCAATTCCATGATAGAACAAAAGCATTTTCGTAAGGTAACCTATTGAACTACGACGATACTTTAACAGCCAAGATCGTGGATTTATGTCTGTCTTGAAATCAGAAAATTGTGATGCTATTGATGACAGCTGTGATTCAATTTTTCTAAAACAATGAGATATAAAAGTACATTTATCCATTCTTTTACTGCTGATATGTAACAGAGCCGCGAGCAATAATTCTAGAGAAATCAGATATGCAAAAGCGTCTCGCCGATAGATCTGATGATCCGTGTATGCCACTAGCCCATAAGAGGTCTTAAAGATCTAGATAGCATCACAATTAAATGGTCAAATTAAAGATTTTCTAATATTAACCTAATAATGATGCAAATCGAGAACTTTCTCACATTCATAGAGTATTCTTGCAATAACTATATGTGCCTCCAATTTTAATTCTCCAATAGAATATGAACAACTAAATATCTTACTTGTATCGTTTGAAAACTGACCTTTTGGAAAGCCTCCGACCACAAATGCAATGTGGTCATTGTTTTTAGTAATGTTTTTAGATGCTATTTCTTCTGCACTGCTCTTGACTCCATCGCTAGAGAGGCCGATCAGTTTGTCAGGTCTTATTCTATTTATTATGAATTGTTCAAATGTAATATTGTCGTGTAATTCTAAAAGGATATTATTATCATCAGCACTTTTAATTACCTTCTCCCTGAATAAATTAATCATAATACCTTCAAAACGAAAGTAGGATTTTGGTATTCGCAAATTATCACCAATAACTATTAGCTTATTTTTTACTGTGTGAATGTATACCTTTAACATGTTTTTAACAAACAATGGTGTAGATAATGCCTCCATCAGGGCAAAATGGATTATATCTGGTCTACCACGCTTCCAATATGAGTCTAGCCCACCTCTCAGCATTGCAGCATGATGATAACTTTTGTCAAGTAAAATCTCTCTGGGGGTTCTGCCAAGCTTTTGAGCTTGGTTTTTAACTGCAGGATGACTAGCTATTTGTTTTGGTACAGTTTCTAATGATGCCTCAGCTATTATTAACGATATTGATGTTACCAAACTAAACTAAAGTATATGATAAATACTACTTATTAACTAGAATAAACAAGGTGAGTCTGTTCAAGACTGAGTAAACTGCAACTACTCATGAGATTATTATCTGATTTATAATGATACATCATTTCATAGAAAATGGAGGGCGTAACAGCGCGGTTTTCTTGCAGCGAAATATTTATGGCTAGTTAACATATACATATAGAAAAATATCCAGATTATATTGTATTAATACAATATTATGAAGACATAGATCAATCTTTCAGACATCCATAGATAAACTAAAATATATCATGACTACCGTGCCTTGATTCATAAAATCTATTTCTAAAGCTTTCAAGATTCCAAGATCGCTCGTACTGAATAGATTTGATGTCGTTGATTAGACTAGTTTTGAGCCTTTGAGAATAAGGAGTTACAATAGATTACAAAATTAATGCAGATTCTTAGTTAATATGGAGTTAATTTGGAAAAAAGTTTTAATGCTAAGTCAGTAAACTAAAATATAAATCCTCGTTGAGTGAGAAAGCATCCCCAAGGTACAACTAGAATCGGCGTGTGATACAATTTGT
>DATEOO010000135.1:0-2404 GCA_035274085.1 Candidatus Nitrosocosmicus sp. | reverse complement strand
TACCTACTTTTTGTGTTGTAATTTTTGCCGAAAACTCAAGGTTTTCAAATACGGTGGTGGGTTTTAAGGCGATATGGGTTAGAACTCAATAAACGTAGTTATCATGAATAGTATCATTAAGATCATTATGAGACTCGCATTTTTCATCAGCTATAATAGTGCATGCATATAATGTATTCTCTAAAAATATAGTAATTGAGCTGCAATGGAATATGCAAAAGATACAGAGCTAAAAGAATCCTAATATTCCATCTAGGTATCCAGAAGGACAAAAAAGATGCAGCGTATATGAGATATTCATTCAGTGGGATTGAAACCAACATTGCCCATGTTGTAACCATAAGTTAATGACTAGGTCATTTCGTAAGTGTGGAAAGAGAGAGAGAAATACATGAAAGATACAATAAAACGGTACTACATTGTCACTTTTGCAAAAGCTTATTTTAATTGGTGAAGGCGGTCCACCGATCAAATAGTCCTGGTTATACTATATTTAGATTCAATTTACTGTCTTTCCAATGTCTTAGCAATTGTATTAACAAGATATCAACTCTATTCGTAATCGATGTCATTTGGAATTAAAAGACTATGAATGTTCTTTGTCTGAAAAATTAGATATATGTTTATATAAACATGTAGATAGTAGAAACCTGATGGATGCTAAAATAAGTTTAGCGGCAATTACAATCGTTGCCATATCAATGGCATTATTCCCATTGATAGTAAATCAATCTGCAAGCGCAGTAACTAAGTGTGAAGACGAAACTGGCAAGTCCCATGCATGGATAGAAGGATGTAAACAAGGTTGGTATGATCATGACCATTGCAAAAGCTATGATGGAGGGACCGGAGAGGTAGCTAAAGGATATAAAGTGGGTTGGGCAAAGGGTAGTTGTAAATAACTAAATCCATATTATTTTTTACTTAGTCAAAACTCGATTATTGGTTCTAACAGAATTTAGTATAATATTCCAATCCGATATAACAATATCGTATAGTATTTTCTTACATCTCTAATAGGATCGAAAATAAAAGTCGGCCCTTTGTTTATTATAACACAATTAGATTCAAATAATATATCTCTCGTAGCCTATTAAACAATAGTAGGACCTGCTAAAAGAGTCTATATTGGTAGTAAGCCTCTTGAGCCCATTATTATTATTGTCAAACATGGTACTAATCCCCACGGACCCATATTCAATCCAGGTTAAATGAAAACTGGTATTGTAGCAATAGAAATATCAGACGAGAAATTGCAATTTGTTTTATATATCAAGGAACCATTGAAAAAATTATGGTTTTGCTTCATAAACAATATTAAATGGCGTTTGAGCTGCTCGCTTAAATTTAGTAAACCCAGCTTGATTAACTAGATCCTGTATTCTTTTTTCGCCTGCTTGTGCCCCCAAAGCAATCCCTTTATCGGCTAACGAATTTGGTACACAAATCAGAGATGATGCTGAATAATACATTCTACCTACCAAGTTTAAGTTGTCTTCTAAGTTATCATGCGCCATTGGTTCAATAATCATACATGTTCCATCGTTTTTTAGAGATTGCCTTGCAAATTTTAATGCGCCTAGAGGATCACCCATATCATGAAGGCAGTCAAAGAACGCAACAAGGTCATAATCGTTACCTATTGATTCATTGGCAGAAACTAATGAGAAATTAATATTCTTATTGGTGTCTTCTTTACTAATGTTCTCTTTAGCTTTTTCAATTGATGTCTTTATTCTATGTACTAGTAATTAATGTATGGATAACCTGAAATCAGTTATTTTGAAAATGAGATAGAGAATTCTTTCTCATCCTCTTCCTTTTCTATGATTCCCTTTTTGATTGATTTTAATATTCTTTTATCTTCTATTTGTGCGCTATTTTCAGATATTTCTACTATATTTAATTCCTCCAATGCAAATTCATTTTCTCCGCTGTAATTGAGGGATGACATATCAGTGACTTTTGTGCAACTATGATATAACTATGGAGCTTGTAAACAAATCCCAACCCATTGTTATTGTTTGTCTTCTAAACACTGAACTGTAAAACAATAAGGTCTATAGTTAATAACAGAAATCTATCAATAGGAGCTGATACAACTATCGCATCTTTAGTAGTATTCATATTTCTATCTACAGTTGATAATATCAAGCACTCATTTATCAAAGTACAAATCTTTCAAATCTTTATAAGAAAATTACTAATACAAAGAATATATTTGATAAATTGTGATAGTTTTGTGACTCTATAGACACACTTTATTTCTTCTAAAACAGTTTAAACATTTAGTAGGCAACGATAATTCATTGCTAACAATATGTACTTATATAAGTTTAAAAGATCTCAATCTCTAAATGCACAAAGGATACCTACAAGTTAAGAATATCAATCTTAAAGATCC
>DATEOO010000134.1:0-2686 GCA_035274085.1 Candidatus Nitrosocosmicus sp. | reverse complement strand
GATTCAGGCATAGAGACAGTCAATGACTTAGGCGGAAAGAAATTTGCATCCCCTCAATTAGGTAACACACAAGATGTGGCTTTGAGAAAATACTTGGTTGATAATGGCTTTAATACTGTTGAAAATGGTGGAAACGTAACGATATTACCGATTGCAAATGCCGATATTCTAACAGCATTCTTGAAAAAAGAAATAGACGGAGGATGGGTACCCGAACCTTGGGCAACAAGATTAGTACAAGAAGCTGGCGGTAAAGTATTCGTCGATGAAAAAAGTTTATGGCCGGAAGGTAAATTCGTCACTGCCAATTTAATAGTCAGAACCGATTATCTTGAAAAGAATCCTGAGATTGTAAAGAAACTGCTTGGAGCACATGTCGATGAGACAGTGAAGATAAATAACAATACAAAGGAAGCAGCAAAGGAGTTTAACGCTCAGTTAAAGAAACTTACCGGTCAGGAGATTTCAGAAAATGTACTAGATAAGGCCTTCAGTAATCTAGAACTAACATATGACCCATTAAAATTGACTCTCTTTAAGAGTGCAAACGATGCATATGACCTAGGATTTATAGAAAAAGGAAAGGATCGTCCAAATCTTTCAGGTATTTATGATACGACCTTATTAAACGAAGTACTCGCTGAAAAGGCTCTCCAATCAATTGATGATACAGGAGTAATAAACAATACCACAAATAGCACCTTAAATGGTCAAGCCAATACCACAAATAGCAATTCAAGTGGTGGAGCGATAGCAGATTTAGTAACATAAAACCGTCCGTCTATACAAGCCCTACATTTCTATCTTTTTTTAGGATATCTTTTGAATCCAATGCAAATAAGTTCCATGCAAGATAATTATCATAAGTGTTACCATTTTATAAAACTTTAATTAATCATTGTCATCATAATCTTTACAAGATGTAAATCAATTCTTTGTATTTATATAATTTATTACGCATAGGTAATAAACTAATCCGATTTTATCCTAATATGTTAGAATTGAGTTTTGGTTTTCCAATGGATATTCCAATTTTTATATGTCAACAAGCGAAATTCTTAACGTTCACTCAGATAACAGTAGTTCAACTACTTTGATTTATTCTACTAAAAAAAGCTCTATTTGAAAGAAGCAGTGTGCAACTACTTTTGCTGATTGACATCAGTCTGATTTTTTTTCTCCAAGTCTCCAGTTGCCGTAGAATTGCTACCAATGCTATTTGAAGGAGAGCTCTTTTCATCACCACTGTTAGAGGAGGAATCGGTGGATGTTGAGGTGGAGGTTGTGCTCTTTTCATCACCACTGTTTATTTCCTGAACGGTTTGTTCAAAATTTCTACTTAAAGAACTAAATACACCTTCATTGTTTTGATCTGTTACCTCGATAGACATTCCAATAAAATCATTCATGAACGGATTAATTGAAAAAGCAAAAATGACATATAAACACAATAGTACAGTTAACGATAAACTCTGGGTTTTTACTAGTACCAAGTCCTTAGATCCCTTTAAATTGAATTATAATATTCAAGATATAATTGTTAAGTATGATTTATCAATAACATTATTCATAATCATCTCTGCTGTTTTTTTACAAGATACAAAAAATTATAATTGATCGTGTCAGAGTCAACACATGAACACCTCATTGCTGATTTTAATGTCATTTATTTTTTTAATTCTGATAAACATGCAAATTCACTTTGATTCTACCTCTCTTACAGACAAACTAATTTCGTCTGGATTGAAAAATGTTCACTACGACAAATCACTACCAAATAATAAGGCTTTCGCACAGGTGGATGACAAGAAGTTCATATCAGGATTCAACACAGGAAGCTATCCAATAGGAATAGCCCTGAATCCGTTCACTAATAAAATCTATGTCGCAAATCAGTACTCCAATACAGTTTCGGTATTTGATGCTAAAACTGATAAACTAGTCAGTACCATTCAGACGGGAATATTTCCCTATAGTATAGACGCGAATCAATTTAATAATAGAATTTATGTAACAAACAGAGGTTCAGACGACGTTACGGTCATTGATGGTGCTACAGATTCGGTTATAGACAATATCAAAGTTGGTAAATCTCCGGTTCAGGTTGCCGTGGATCAATCAAGTAATTGGGTGTATGTTACAAACATTGATTCAAGTTCAATTTCGGTCATTGATGGAATAACCAATAAGGTTATCAGAACGATTAGCGGTATAAGTACTCCTTACGGTATCGGCATTGATCCCGTATCAGATAAACTGTACATTTCAAACATTGCTAATGCAACCATCACTGTCATGGATGAAAATAATTACAACATCGTTAAAAACATCCCAGCTGGCAATTCTCCAGTTGGAATTGACATTAGTGACAAAAGAAACCTGGTTTATGTAACGAATTACGCTTCAAACTCGCTTTCAGTGATTAATGGAACTGATGGCACTGTGGTAAAGACCATTCAAACTGGTCAGTTTCCTGTAGGCGTGGAAATAAACCCTGTCTCAAGCAAGGTATATGTCAGCAACATAGGATCGAATACTGTAACCATAATAAACGAATCATCCTTGGAGAAAATAAAAGATATCCCAGTAAACCCTTCCTCAATTACTAAAAGAGAAGGATACCCTTCTACTATTCCAACAAACATAAAATTCCCATTGATTGCAAGTTTCGTAGCAGTAGATCCCA
>DATEOO010000133.1:0-4543 GCA_035274085.1 Candidatus Nitrosocosmicus sp. | reverse complement strand
ATGGCTTTATCTGGATTCATGCATTGATTATTGTATGAGTCATCCAATTTGTCAATCAAGGGTCGCCCTTTGAAGGGTGAAGATGGCCCTTTCAAACGGGAGATCCCTCTTTGGCCTTTTCAATTTCTATTTTAGTTTCAGTCGTCATAAATGTCAGGCTCTTTGATATTATTATTTTTTTATCATTACGCATTACTACATTTGTATAGTTTTGCCGAAACAGCAGTTAGAATAACTTTGACATCCTTGAAATGATCTATTTGTTAGTAGCTTGAGAGATGCAATAATCAGAAGGACGCTCCAAAGTGTTTGGAATTCATTGTCTTTGCAATACTATAAACACATTTTCTATAGTATTTACGATCATAAATTAAGAGATCAAACAGATAGCTACTACTTTAAATACTAGTGCAATTACTATTACAATAAAATGAAATCAAAAATATCCATACTAGCGATGGTACTACTAGGTGCTCTAATGATGCCTACGTCAATTGGCAGCTATTTGGCATACAGTACTACTGATGATGATGATGACGACAGCAATGATAGTGTAAATCAAAAGTGTTATCATGCTGGCTTTGCAGCTGGACAAAGTGGAACATATGAACAAACTCAACAAAGTGATTGCGGTAAAAACGGGGAACATTACGCTCATGCATACTACCAAGGGTTTATTCAGGGTTGTATATCATCAGGTGGAGGAAGTTATTTTGCATGTAATGATAAAACTCAAGGTCCTCCCTAACTTTTTTTGTTCTATCTATTTTGGAACTGATTAATTAATCCGTGTAACTTGAACTTGTATTCACAATTTCCGGTCCATTAGAGGCGAGTTTGTATGGATAGTTTTTAGTTAGTATAATTGTGGCTGTTGACATCTTATCCGTTATTATTTCTGGGTTCTATATGGATATTAATTAAATAATTATAGTTTAGTTCTCTGAACTAATAGTATCTTTTCGGCATTTCTCAAATATTAGTTCTTGCACAAGTATGAGATGATCCATCTTAGAATAGTAGTTACTAACTTCCCTGGGACATCATAACTTAATTACGGTTATCTTTTACCCTCGCGAATTTCAAATCGATATATTTATCAAACATCGAAATATATACACATTCTACCTCAATATTCCATTAAATACCCTAAGAGGCCTTCCTACTCCACCCAGAAAGAAAATAATGAACAATTATATATAAAGAGCAGAAAGAAAATCAATAATTGCAATACAAGGGCCGGTGGTCTAGCCTGGTTAAGATACCGCCTTGACATGGCGGGGGTCGTTGGTTCGAATCCGACCCGGCCCATGTTGTTAATAGTGCTTAAATTTGGCCCAAAAGAATATAAAAATAGTAAAAAGTGTGAAAAACCAAACTTTCCTTTCAATAGATGTTAATCAAAACTTTGAAGAATATGATGATCCTCTTCAACAATTTACTTATGCTTTAAGAGCAACAGAAACAAAAAGACAGTATCCACGCAGACTAAAGGTTTTCATGGACTTTTTTAAATTGGAACGAGATATCAGACAGCAGGCAAAAACACTAAAAGAAAAAAACCAAAATGACAATAATTGGTTTAGAACTTCAATAATTCAATTTTTCGAGTTTCAAAAAGAAAGAGCGAGAAGAAATGATATTGCTTTTCCCACTATTTCGAATTATTAAAGCCATAAAACTTTTTGTTGATATGAACTTTGACAATCCCGTCATTAACTGGAAAAAAGTATCAAAGGGAATACCCTCAGGAAGAAAAGCAGCAAATGATAGAGCACCTACAATCAGCGAATTAAAAAATTATCAGAATATCCAGATCGCAGAATTAAATCTATTGTCTATCTTATGGCTAGCTCTGGTATACGCCTTGGTGCATTTGATACTATAAGATGGAAAGATATTACTCCTATCTGTAACGAATCAAAAAAAGAGATTATTACTGCAAAGCTTGTAGTTTATTCTGGAGAAAATGAACAATACTTTACATTTGTGACACCAGAGGTATATAGTAGTTTAAAAAATTGGATAGATTACAGAATATCCCATGGCGGAAATATAACAGGTGATAGTTGGCTTATGCGAGATCTATGGCAAACTACAGAAATGAAATATGGTGCAAATTTCGGAGTTGTCACTTATCCTAAACAGCTAAAAAGTCTTGGAATAAAAAGCCTTCTTGAGCGAGCGTTAAGGGCACAGGGACTTGTTAAGCCTTTAGACAAGGAAAAAAACGAAAATTGGAAATACGTGCCGATGGAAGTAGATACAGATGAACCTCATGACTGCCCGGACCGAGAAGATATCGAAGACAAAGACGGCAACAGTTATCTCACAAGTCATCCAAGCGGTGATAGTAATAGTATTAGTAGTAATTATAATTCGTCCTCTTCCTCTTATTATGATCAAAAAGAAGTATTATGCAAATATTGCAACAAGCGAATCAAGTAGTAATTAATCAGTTTGGCGAGTTTTATATATGCTATCTGACAAAATAAAAAATACGGCTAATGAAGATTGGAACACTACTTCATCTCATACAATTAAAAGTTAGTTCTTACTTTTTCAACGTAATCGAACACCGTAATTTTTCCATTGCTATGAAGGTGGTGAGTGCCTTTCAATCCATTAAAGAAATTTGGCTCAATCTTAAAAACCAGATTTTCGGCATAATCGGTCTTGGACATACGGATGATCTGATTTATTGCGGATGATTTTCCGTACATATCAAATCCATACTGTTGTGAGACACGGTAAACTAATCCATCATCAAACAATATTCCACCCATCCTTGCATTTATCGAATCTACAAATATTGGATTCATTGGATGTGGCGTCCAATTATCCGTAAGTGGGTTATCGGAGAAGAAGACACAAAGCTCCGAGGTTTGATGACCAACGTTATTCGGGTCAATATTTGTAAAGAGCCACCAGCTGCCATCCTTTTCGAAAATCGTCGTGTCTACGGCAGAAACATTAGACATAATAATTTTCTTCAATTTCCATTTAAGTGGAAAACTTTCGCATTCATAGAGTCTTATATCTTTGTTTTCACGCGTCTCTGGACACATATAATATTTGGACTGATATTCAAAAACATATGGATATGACATATGAAACGGCTCTACTATAGCCTCGCCAGTTTTTTCCGAATCTTTTTCTGTCAATTTGTAAACAGAAATACAGCCTCTCGACGTTCGATAATCATAGTCTTCTACAAAGCAATAATTTTCATTATCAGTGCTTACTACAAATGGATCTGCCAAAAAGTGATTGGGTGGATTTTTAATTTTAATTCCACGCCACATTACAAGATTCTTCCAATCTACAAACTCAAAAGCAACTCCCCATCGATATGACTTCTTGAAAATGAGATTATTAAAAACTCTTTTTGCTGCGGCAAATGCTAACGAGGTGACATATTTTAATTGAACTCGTAAGTTTGGAATTTTATATAAGGGATTGTAGTACGGGAAGGATCGTAATTTGTGCGGGAGCTCTCTGGTTGTAGCAATGTCTGAGAGAAGTTTTTTTAGATAAAAGTTTGACTTTTCATAAAGGACTGCTTGATTTAAAAGATAAAAAATTTTTGTACTTAGACGGCCTCGAAATAATATGTTTCCATTATCAAGCTCTTCTGTCAGTTGTTGAATGGTGAAGCCTGTGCCGCCTTGTTTTAAATAGACTTCCCAGAAGCCAGGTGGGCCTCCTCTGTTGATGCTGTTGTCTGCGTGATGAAATGAGATTATTCCAAACCTTGCTGAATGTAAAATCTCGCCGCGCAATATGCCAGAGCCGCATCTTACTAAAATATCTAATCCGAGTTCTCTAATTTTCTGTATATCGCCATCTTCATAGCGATATACAAATCCAGATTTCGATATAACCGGATTGATTGAGATGCTGTTTTTAACGCAATTAGATAAATTGTATTTGGTGAAATGATGTTTATAGATGGTGCTGTATTTGAGTAGTAGAGATTCAACTTTTTCAATTAAAGTTAATCCGACTTGTTTCGCCAAGTAAAAGAAGCCATTTTTCTTTAATGAAAAAAGCGCTTTGTGGATTTTGCTCTGCTTGTTTGATGGTATATTTTGTATTACTAAATGGGTGACTTCTAAATCATTTTGATTTTGTCCCCATTCAGCCAATTCATATACGTATTTTGAAGCTATTTTTGAGTCGACAATGAGACCTATTTTTAGCTTATTGTGTGTGTGTTCTTGTAGAGCATGAGTCATTTTTAGATGTTGTTGTGTATGCAATTTCTGTGAGAACCATCACAAACAAATGGACGGTTATTGCTCGTAGCATTAAGGATTTTGTATTCCATTGACATAACGTAAAATTATAATACATAAAATTTAAAGGGTTCCATTTGGATATTCTACATAAGAGGATAAAGTATTGTAAATGTTATGTATTTATCTAATCATTATTTGTAGTTTTTTCAACAATTAACATCTTGTTTGTAAATTTAATACACATCTAATAACCTATAACCATTTACGTGTCTTGGTGAATGCAAATATACCTTATCATCTTA
>DATEOO010000132.1:0-4558 GCA_035274085.1 Candidatus Nitrosocosmicus sp. | reverse complement strand
TTTTCGTTGTTTTACTAACAGATATAGATAGTCTGTATTGATAGTGAGGACATCTGATTAAGTATAATAATTAAAGGGCTATTCGAAATGGTAATCCATATTCGATTTCAGGTATATGTATGGAGAGAACCAATATATGTTATTATAGTGACGCAATGAATTTAAAAAAACTGATCGAGTAGTATGAAAAATTCTTTATAGACGATTTTATAGAATCGTTAGGAGTAGACAATAAAAAAAATAGAGATATTCTAACTGCGGTTATATTACTACATATGACGTAAAAGAATTAGTTTGGAATAATGAATAATTTGGTGCGTCGGAATAAATCTTTCAATTATATCTATGTATTTGATCATGAAATAATAAATTAATAGTTAATTTAATTGCCAAACACTGATAAATCAGATTTTTAATAGGATCCAAGAATAACACGTTAAGAAATATTATTGCTTGACTACAAGGAAACACAGCATAACAGCACCGCAAGAAAAAGAAGTTAATATTAGATTAGTTTCTAGCCAAAAAAAGTCAAATTAGATGCAGCTTTCTTAATTTATTTATTAACCGTCATTTCTGCATGTAAAAAAGCTGCAACTCAAGATTGTTATTATGAAACTGCTGATTTTGCCATTTGGATACATTGAGAAAGGTGTTTTTGTTCTTCTTTTAGGATAGATTTTACAGTTGTTATCGCCTTTTTATTATCAAAGTTTTCACAAATAGCCTGTAGCACTTCATAATGAGAAACTTCGCCACCTTCTGCTAAACATAGGAATTCCAATGCTTCGGATGTATCTGGCTCCTCTCCTAGATAGGTTTTCATTATTTTGGTAGCTTTTTCCTCTGTTTCTTTGGCACTTTCCTCTACTTTATTTACATCTAAATTAACATTCTTATCTTCAGAAAAAATATTTATTACTTCTTGAACCTTTTCCTCATGAGTGCTTGCCTCTCCTTGGATTTCTTTAGCCTCATTTTTAGAATCAGACTTTAATAGTTTCATTGATATTAATTCATCCACTGCTTTTTGAGCTGCACGTTCTAAGCCTAAAACTTCACCCAATTTCTTTTGTAGATTTTCTATATTTTCTTTTTTTGTCGACACTGAAAGACAATGTGTATAAAAATTTAAATAACTCAACTAAAATAATCTGTATCTTATAAAGGAATTTTTTATTTTAATCGTGCATTTTGTATTGTTGTTTTATGGTTACTAAAAACCATACTGATTAAAATCATTTATAGATGGTTTATATACAGGTCAGTATTTTGGATAAAGACTCATACCTTTATCCTCTAAACATCAGAATAAAACTTCATAGATTTTCGGTATGATTGATTAATAATTATTTCAGGTACAAAATTAATAGTTTAATGTTTGATTAAAGCTACCAACATGTTTTTCATTGCTACTATTGACTGTTTGGTTCAACATGAAAGGATGCTGTACTTGCTCAATTTGAGGTGGATATACAGGTAATGTATCGATGGGATTCCAATTTAATATAACCTTTCCATATGATTCAGAGAATTTTATTAACCAATCTTTTTGTTGTTGATCATTTAGTAATGGGAATTTTGGATTTGCTTTATTAGGCGAAAACTCCTCCTTATGATAATGCCAGTTTGGTTTTTCCCTATCTGGTAACGATTGATATGTCTTTGAGTCAATCATATATTCTACTCCTATTAAAGTAGCATTAGGTGAACTGCTATCATATAGTGGACATACCATCATTATCTTGTCATTAGGTTTACAAAAATGATACACTCTAAGAGTAGGATCGTCAAATACATGTCGAACCGCAGTTAACGGTCCGGTTGGCGGACCACCATAACCATCTACTGGTTTTGTAGTATTAGCAATAGTAGAATTAACCTCAGAAGCGTTTAGAGGTATAGTGCTAATAGTATCGGTAGATTGTCCCTGAGCCAAAACAGTGGTGGACTCTTGAATTACAAATGCAATAAGATACATCCCTACGAATAAGAGTATTGATATGGCAATGGGTATTACTTTGTTATTTTTAATTGTGATATAATAAAGCATACTTTAGAATGATTCATCCTATTAATGATAATTAGAATAGATTAAATAGATAACATGAAAAGCGTCAGGTTCATCAGAATAATATGATGTATAACTATATTAACGTTACCAACCTCTAATAAAGGCAGAAGATAAGACCTAGAAAACCATTATCGTAAATATCTCACCATAGAAAAGTGAATTATATTAAAATTATAAGTATAAAAGCCGATATATTAGTTTAAAAATACTATTAATAATAACTCGAATACATTAACATCTTATACTTTTGTTGGCATTATTGGAATAGTACTTTGCTTGACTGATTACAGTTGAACAAACTTACGTCCAACTAGAAGTTACAGCAAGCCATAAAAACATAAAGGACTTTATACCCATTGATATATATTGTTACTAATTAACATTACATTTATGAAATCGAGAAAGAGATGTTGAGTGTATAAGTTTGATGTGTAAATATGATAATATGTTATACGAAGATGCTATCTACTATAACCCTTGATTGCTTGAATAAACCAGCTCGGTAGTATATTTCTATTCTTTCTTATAAAATAGCTAAAAGCTGAGTCCAAAACATATGTCCTTGCCCAATCATTTTTGGATCTAACTGACCTTCCATACGCCTGTATCAATCTCAACGCTGTCTGCCAATAATACCATTCTTCATCAGCCACCCTCTTTGCATTAGTCCACCTATCACTTTTATTTGGATATGGCACTTTAGTTATTATCTGAAATCTTGACAGCTCATCCTTTAGATCAAGCCCAGTGTGTAGCGAGGGTGAAATAAGTACTGTTGGTTTTGGAGTGGAAGAATGCTGAGATATGATTTCGTCTCTTTGTATTTCTGGATCAGTAATTAAGAGCCTTCTTGCGTTATCCTTAGATAAATTTTCTTTGATAAAGTTAAGCTGTTCATACGATGTCGTGTGAATTATACCTTTTTCATTTCTGTGAGTAGTCATTAAATTATCAACGACCACAGAAATTTTAGACATAACATCAATAGATTGTAAGTTACTGTAATTAAGATATGCAATATTTAGCGGATAGATCGCTCGATGTTCAATTGGAAAATCCGATTCAACTTGAATAAATTTTATGTCCTCTGAATCTAAACCAATACTTTTACAAAACGCCTTATTATTTAGAATAGTCGCACTCATTATCAGCGTTTTAGAACCCTTGTCAAATACACTCTTACAGTATGGTGAAATATCTAGGGGTTTTAATTCTACTTTCTCTATTTTGTAATTATCTTTTTTAATATCTGATATTATCCAGTTTTTCGGGTTCGCAAGTATGCTGTTTATCGTTCTTGTCAATCTTTCTGTATCTTTGAGAGCATCAACAGCTAGCTCATCGTCAAGGGTTTTCGAATCATTCTTCGATGTTATCTCAACACTAGCATATTTTTTTGCTATTTCTTCATCACTTTCAAATAGTTCAGTTGCAGAAACTATTCTCTTTTTCGGCTCAAGGTCTTTTGATGATATCTTCCTTAAAGTATAGTAGTCAAATTTGATATTTCTTTCTATGTCTAATACAGAGGCCAAAGAATTATTGCCAATTGCAGAGAGCATTTTGGTTTCAAGATCTATTAAAAAATCAATCCACCGTTCTATACTATCATAACCATAATCAACGATATCAAAATCACCTATATACCGTTTCCATCTCTTTTTAGATATTGATAGCCCCCTAAACTTTACAATTTCTGTTTCTAAAAGATGTCCTTCATCCAATACCAAAAGTTCTCTTTCTGACAGCCGCTTATTATATGGTAAGAATGCAAGAAAATTAGAATAATTAAATATAGAATGGCTTGCTGCCAATGCAATATTTAATTGGTTAAAATATTCACAAGGCTGCCACTCTCTTTGAACTTTTAGTTGGCTTATAGGCAACCATTCAGCATATTGCTTTTGATAATGCTGTTTAGTATCATTATCAATGTATATTTTTTCATCTTTTGTTCTTTCATTTAATCTCGTATAGTCTTTTGCAAAGGTCCTATACTTACAACCGTCTTCCTTAAAGAATTCGTTAGTCATACAATGTCCATATTCAACAGTTGTGTGATAACATTCATTTGAATTAGAGAAAGCACATGTTCCACATTGATAGGTTCCATTATCTACAAAGTCTTGTTTTAATAAACAAGGGAAATTATTTTTTCCCTTAGCTGCCTTTACATAAGGAAAATCATTGGAATATTGAGTTTGTAAGTCTTTGGTAGACGTGCAGATATAGCTTGACCCCAAGCTCAGTGCGAGTGTTATGGCTACTGCACTTTTTCCAAATCCAGTTGGAGCTTCTAATATAACATACCTGTAGCCAGAATTAAATGCATCAGATATGTCCTTTAACACTCTCCCCTGTTTTTCTCGCTGTACTGAAAAGGGAAAATTCTTTTCTAGTTTAGACTTTGTTAACGGTGGTGTCGTATTATTCAGCTAAAGTCATATTACATTATCGTTACGATATTATAAATTTCCCTTCAAG
>DATEOO010000131.1:0-3608 GCA_035274085.1 Candidatus Nitrosocosmicus sp. | reverse complement strand
CAAGCAGTAGTAGCCATAGCAGCAGCAGCAACGACGACAACAATAACGATGACTCAAGCAGTAGTAGCCATAGCAGCAGCAGCAACGACGACAACGATAACGATGACTCAAGCAGTAGTAGCCATAGCAGCAGCAGCAACGACGACAACGATAACGATGACTCAAGCAGTAGTAGCCATAGCAGCAGCACCAGCAGCAGCAGCAACGACGACAACGACAACAACGACAACGGTTTCATGGATCACTTTAGCTTCTCTAACAACATGGGTCATACTGACTTTGGATTTGACGACGATAATAATAATGATAATGACAACGACAATTCAGGATCATCTAACTCTGGTGTAGAAGGTATACTTAATAACGTAGAGGATACAATGAGATCGGCTGGAATTGATTTCAGTTTTAACTGATGATCTTTTCTTTATCCAAGAGAAATAATTTCTTTTTTCTATGGAGTAGTTAGGTTACGGACATGTTTACTTACTAGTCTGATAAACAAAGGAACGAAATGCTAGTTCAAACGAG
Source organism: Candidatus Nitrosocosmicus sp. (assembly GCA_035274085.1). GTDB lineage: Archaea > Thermoproteota > Nitrososphaeria > Nitrososphaerales > Nitrososphaeraceae > Nitrosocosmicus. The sequence continues at coordinate 3,080 of DATEOO010000131.1, read as the reverse complement.
TAGAATCGCCATCAATCAAGAAATAACTAATGTAGTAATATGACGATGACCATCGATAAAGTTTTGTGATTCTTGATTAACGTTTAAAAAATGTACTTAGTGACGATGTGTCACTCCTTCATCCATTCTCTATTCTCAAGATAGCTTATTAAATTAATCATTTGTTCTATTCTTATTTTTCCGCCAGCTTGATTCATACATGACTCGTAGTGCTTTAGCAAAAAATCATCTTCACTCTTTGAAATAATTTTGCTTTCTTCAATACTATCAAAGAATTTATCCTCCTTTCCGGTATGATCATCAATAAAAATGGCATAGGCCATCAAGAATCTTGCTATAGGTTCTACAAGCTTCTTCATTTGTTCTTCATCATTTTTGGCCTCCTTGATATTCGATTTCCAATTATTTACTGCTTTCCTGAGCATAATGGCAATTCTTCTTCCAAACTCATGCTCAATCAGAAATTTCCTAATGTCTTCTGAAAATTCGCCCTTTTCTTTAGTTTCAGGAAAGTATGCAGTTTCTTCTTTCCCATGGTGAAAGTGATCAACAAACTCCTCTATTACCACTGAAATAATTTCTATATCTTCTATAGGAACATATTTAGATCCCTTTAGGTTCTTTGAACACTTTGAAGCAATATCCTTTACTCTTCTTATTATAATATGATCATTCTTAAGATCTTGAGTCGATTTCAATTTTGACAATTATTATAGCAATCTGTTACTAGATAAATTCTCTAATCAGATTACTTTAATTAGAGGATAAACTTTCGCAAATGCCTGATCTATTTTGATCCTTGCACCATCCATTGTGTCTGAATTATAACTTGTTTAAGGAAAACTTGATCTGATCATAAAAATTGTTCGAACCGTTATATAATAATTGGCAACAACTGCATTCAGTAATTCTAGATTGGTTTGCTTGATGATCACGGTACCTATTATCAACTATTGTGAACCCATTTTGATTGTGTCATATATTGTTAGGAAAGTCTGTAGGTCCTATCCGGAAATAACCTCTACAGAGATTTACAAGCCTTAAGAGCATCCCCGGGTTGGGATAGCAACCCCATTAATTACGTTGGAGTCTATCGAACTTAAAAAACAAACTACCTTAGCCAATTCTGCAGGTGGTATCCAAGTTGAGAAATTGGCAGTAGGCATAGCCCTCCTATTAGATTCTGTATCTATTATCGTTGGAAGGATGCAATTAATAGTTATATTAAATCCTCTTGATTCCTCTGCCATAGATTCCACAAGTCTGATTAATCCTGCCTTTGAAGCTGCGTATGCGGAATCATTACCATTAGCTTTTGCACCGCTTGCAGAAGAGATATGAACGATCTTTCCAAACTTTTTCTTCTTCATATGAGCTAAAACATGTTTACTTATAAGGAACGCAGATTTTAGATTTATTAACATCATTTTATCCCATTCTTCCTCATCTGTTTCACTTACACTTTTGCCACCAATATAGCCGCCAACTACATTTGCTAAAACATGAACTTGTCCAAATTTCTTCATTATGATCGATATTAGTGTTTTGACGGCATCTTCATTAGTAATATCAGCCTTCACAAACTCAATTAATGTATGGTGATTCTCCTTTCCTTCCCCACTATTTTTTTCAAGAATTTTAGGCTTTAATTCCTGCATTTCTTTCTCGGATCTATATGATATAATAATTGCTTTCGGAGAGAACTTGAGAAATAATTCTGCTACCTTAGAACCCAGTGCACCTGTGCCACCAGTTACCAAAATCACCTGATCATAAAAGTCATGTTCCATTGGTTTATATTAATCATGGTTATGAATTTACTTTTCCATTCTTATTCTAAGTTGGATACTCTTGATTTGTGCAATAATTTGAGATGATTAACATGGATCTTTGCGCCAAAGTAAATGAACAAACTATCTACTGGCACTATACAAGAATCGCAAAGAAAGTAAATGAATTTATTTAATTCCGGTATTATTCTTCATAAATGGCCCATTCTATGGACATGTCATTTTTGGCCAAGTATGATAAGGTAATAGTGGAACTAGGATGTGGCGATGGAGAATTACTATTTGGACTAGCAAACCAAGCTGAGAACTGGAATAATTTTTATCTTGGAATAGAGATAGATCCTTCTCAGTATAAAAAAAGTTGTCTACTACTTTCTAAAAGTAAGTATAATTTGTTATTTGTAAATTGTCCATTCGAACAGGTAATTAACGAGTTACCAGATTGTGCAGCGGATGAAATATTGTGTGTACTTCCACATCCAAAATATATTGATCGTGAAAATGAGAAATTTTGGCAATCATTATATGAAACGTTATTGCACAAATTAAAAAAAAGCGGCCACCTGCTGTTGATAACCGAATATACCGATGAGCTTTTCTCCCCTGTCCTATATATTGAATATTTAAATTGGAAGGAGTGGATTGTTAAGACTTTTACCGATTTAGGGTTTTGTATCAATCAAATTATTGAGGGAGTCGCTCCAGAATATACTTCCAGATACATAGATTTATTTAGAAACGATCAGGATAGAATCAAGATTCTAACATTAGATCTTACGAAAAATCGATATTAAACTTACTATATAGCTTTAAGTTGCAAGAATCAAAATTCGGACCAACATGAAATAAAATTTATTCAATGGCTTTAGAGGTTTCTATCTTTTCTTGTTTTCATATAGAGTCCGATCAATATTACCGTTGTCCCAATCCCGATGATTACAAGGCCGTAAACTGTCCAGTCATGATTCGAATACATAAATGAAGTCGATGGACCTATCAATGAAATACTCTGCAACTGAAATATGATTCCCATAATTATCAAAATTAATCCGATAATAATTAACCATCTGCCTGACCTGTGACTTGATTTTGGCATATCTAGTATTATCCTAAATTCTAGGTTAATTATAAACTATGAGTGGGACTATAGAAAAAAGAAAATTGATTCCTAAGGCCTGGGATTTTTGCTTTTACTCATTTATCTGAGAATTAGTAGGCTTACGATTTTCTATCCACTTACTAATTAACCGCATTTGATGTTATTACTTTTTTTAACTAACCAGTATATCC
>DATEOO010000130.1:0-2178 GCA_035274085.1 Candidatus Nitrosocosmicus sp. | reverse complement strand
TGTACAAACCCAATCCGGTCCCTTTGCGTGATTTTGATACGAACTTGGTAAATAAATTAGGTAAAATTTCTGGATCTATCCCGCGTCCTGAATCACTAATAGTTAATAAAATCTCATGGGTTGTCCTGTTCGCATCTAACCTCAGTGTGATTGTCCCCCTATCTGTAAATTCAACTGCATTTTCTAATATGTTCATAATAACCTGAATAATTAGTGTTCTATCCGCTAACACGTATCCGAAATTTCTTCCGCTTTCAGAGCTAGTATTATGATTATCGATAAGTCCGGGCTCGTACTTGATTTCTAACTGATTCTTATTTAAGAGATGTATATTATTATTGTATTCTCTTACAATCTCTAGTATCAATTTCTCTAAACTAAATTTTTCTTTATTTAATAATAACAATTCATTTTCTAATTGGGTAACATTTAATACTTTATTAATTAACCTTGCCAGCCTCTTTGTGCTCTGATTTATAGTAACCACGAAGTTCCTATATCTTTCGATATTTCCTGTGGTATTCATCAAGATATCGGAATATCCTAATAATGATTGCACCGGATTTCTAAGTTCATGTGCAGCAACGTTAATAAATTCCTTTTGTAGTCGGTCTTGTACTTTTAATTTATCGTATAGTTCAGCTTGATTCCACAGAGCTTCAAATATGGACGCATATGATTTAGAAATCCTGTGACTATTTGAATAGGATGAAAGCCCAATAGACTCAGTCATATCAATCGAAGATATGTTTTTTGATTCGATTATCAATGATTTATTCTTATCAACAATTAAGAATCCTATCTCAGTAAATAACTTGCTGTTTAGAATTTTCAACTTGAAATTCTCTATATCTTTAAATCTAAATTCCAAGGGGATCTCATCAGAGTCAGAACCGTCGGTAATTATACCATTAAATTTGTTAAAGATTGTCAAAATCTTATGCTGTATTTCCTTTCCAGTTTCCTCTACTAGCAGGATTCGGATATTTATATTCTTTTTTGATAGAGAGATATACTTCATATACTCCATCATTCCCGATTCGACTTGTCTTAAAAACGAATTATAATTAGGAAGTATTGCCAATATTTCATGTTTGGCGGACGATATCAGAGCACGAATTAATTTCACCGACTCCTCAGGATCATCAATAGTCTCTATAAACAATAATTCAGTTTCTTCTTCTAATGATTTTATAACTCTTTCTGGATCCTTACTACTCTTCCACAACTCTTCAAATACATTTGCAAAATGATCTAAATATGAAGGATCATTACTGTACAAAATACTGTTGCTAGGATCGTTTTTCTCTGTTCTCTTAACGGCTATAATGAGGTCCGATTTAGTGACGGTGTAATCGATAGAAGACATATCTTTGATATGTCTAACATGTATTCCTAAATCTAGGAATTCTTTAACTATTTCTAGATTTCCCCTAGTAATATCAACAAGAATTCTTATGCGTTTATTAGTGTTTTTCCTCTCGTTTATTAATGCATTTGTTATGGAATCTATAAGATAATTCTTGTTAATCCTTAAGCCGTCAATAGATGTACAAACGTCAATTTCGGAAGAATTATGTACCACTCGCTCAAATTCAGATTCTATCATAGAGTCATTAGATTCCGTGATTAGTCTTGTTTCAAAGGATTTAACTCCTTCTTTTAATTCTTTGATCTTCTTTTGAGCAGGCATAGCGTTTTTCCATAAAGTATCAAAAATAAATTGCCCCTGAGCAACAACTTCATCCACATTGCTATAGATTACCTCGGTTAATGGTTGTGCTTCTTGAAGGACTGTTGTAGCCATGTATTCATTTTCATTAATAGCAATTCCTCCTTTAAGACCATCCATATGTCTTAATTCAGTAACAGTTTTGGCCAACTTCTCGCAGTATTGCAGATTTTCTTTTGTTATTTCAGTTATACATCTAATTTTTCCCCCCCTTTTAAGAATATCCTGGTAGCCATCATAGTATTGTGGGATTTCAATTACTATTGAAGGAGCTTTATGATCAAAGGTAATGTCCATCTTATGTTTGACATTTTTCATAAATTCTACGCCCTTTCCTACCGCGTTTTCAGCTCCATATAATAACTGAGTATTCTTATGTAGATGAAGACCATGATGAGGTAATGATTTTTCATCATATTTACCTGAAGCCATGGATATATGGGAAA
>DATEOO010000129.1:0-6083 GCA_035274085.1 Candidatus Nitrosocosmicus sp. | reverse complement strand
TAGCTCCATTTCAAAAGACACTTCAAAGGGTGTAATGCCTAGGATTACATATGAAGATATAGGAGGACTAAAAAACGAAGTACAAAAAGTCAGAGAAATGATAGAACTTCCCCTCAGACATCCTGAAATATTTGATAGAATCGGTATCGAATCTCCAAAGGGCGTTCTCTTATATGGACCGCCAGGAACTGGCAAGACACTTTTAGCAAAAGCAGTAGCAAATGAAACAAACGCCAACTTTTTTTCCATTGGTGGACCAGAGATAATGAGTAAATTTTATGGCGAGTCTGAAGAGCGGTTAAGAGATATCTTTAAGCAGGCTCAAGAGAAATCTCCATCCATTATTTTTATAGATGAAATTGATTCCATAGCGCCAAAAAGAGAGGAAGTTTCAGGTGATGTGGAAAAAAGGATAGTGTCTCAATTATTGACCTTGATGGATGGATTGATGGCAAGAGGAAAGGTAGTAGTAATTGGAGCTACAAATAGACCTAATGCTATAGATCCAGCTCTAAGAAGACCAGGTAGATTTGATAGGGAAATTGAAATAGGGATACCAGATAAAGACGGAAGATTCGATATTCTTCAAATTCATACTAGAGGAATGCCTTTGATGGATAATGTAAATCTTGAACAGTTTGCTAAAGTAACACACGGATTTGTTGGAGCAGACCTTGAATCTTTATCAAAGGAAGCTGCCATGCGATCACTTCGTAGGGAATTGCCTAAAATAAACATGGAGCAATCAAAAATACCAATAGAGATTCTTAACAAAATAAAAATAACTAATAATGACTTTGAAGATGCATTAAAGGATATACAACCTTCTGCTTTGAGAGAAATCCAGATTCAAAGACCTAATGTAACTTGGCAAGATATTGGCGGATTAGCGAATGTTAAAGATGAACTATCCCAGGTGGTAGAATGGCCACTTAAGTATCCTGATTTATTTACTGAAGGGGATGTTAAACCACCTAAAGGTCTTTTGTTATATGGACCTCCGGGCACGGGAAAAACTTTGATAGCAAAGGCTGTAGCAACTACATCAGAGTCTAATTTCATCAGTATCAAGGGCCCTGAATTGTTGTCTAAATGGGTTGGAGAATCCGAAAAAGGAATAAGAGAAGTATTTAGAAAAGCAAGACAAGCGTCTCCCTGTATTATTTTCTTTGATGAGATTGATTCTATTGCTCCTAGAAGAAGCACCGGATTAGGATCATTGGATACCAATGTTACTGAGAGAATGGTATCTCAGTTATTGACCGAAATAGATGGCCTTGAAGATTTAAAGGGAGTCACCATAATTGGAGCTACAAATAGACCTGACATAATAGATGAAGCTTTGCTGCGCCCTGGAAGATTTGATAGAATAATCGAAATTCCTCTGCCAGATAAGAATGCTAGGCGTCACATACTGTCAATACATACAAGGAAAAAGCCATTGGATTCTACATGCGATCTTGACAGAGTAACGGAGTTAACGGAAGGCTATACTGGTGCAGATTTAGAAGCTTTGGTTAACGCCGCGGCAATAGCAGCTATTAAAGACCGTATTAGTTTGATGAAAAATTCAGAGGGCACAGACTTAAATTCCCCAGAGAATAATGATCATAATAACAAGAAAAAAATAGCCGATAGCGTTACATCAAAACTGAACGGATTAAAGATAGAGATGAGGCATTTTGAAGATGCGTTGCAAAAGATAAAGAAAAAAGAGGCATTACATTCTATCGTAAAGTAATTTCCATTATCTTAATTAATTTATTTATTGTTACTCTCACAAACGTACAGTAGATCAATAACAATTATTTCATTGTGTGTATTATGCCCATATTTGATCTGTTTATCGACTAAAATTAAATATTTATCAAGTAACAGTTCCCTCACACATCATGGATCCAAAGCCTGGCCAGCTGTTTGATTATTTTAATGTTGTCTAATATACATTATTGATCAATGAATTAGAATCCCACTACCATAGGGAACTTAATCCCCACTTTTCAGACTACTACTAATAGAAATTCAGTATATGAATAAATTACTTATCAGTGGATTAATTTTTCAAAGGCCGATATTGGAATTATTATTTATCCTATTAAAAAAATATGAAGCAGGTTTATTTCCGATTCATTTCTCTGACCTCGTTCTTGTGAATGATAATGCTGCTAAAGATACAGTGGCTGAGATAATTGCTGCACCAATAAGAGCCAAGTGAAATCCTTGACAGACTAACTTAACTTCTTCTCTATGTCAAAATGAAATTTTATGTATTTGATTTAGTAATTGGCGCTATGAAGGAATTAAGTATTTTTATTCGTGCTGAGAATCTTCATGAAGTCACTGAGATTTTAAGAAAGTATAATGTCGGTGGCCTTGCTTTTTATGAAGTAAACGCTAGGGGTCGTACAAAAATCAAACAAGTAGATGAGATGGTACGTGAATATATGACGGGAAGAAAAATTACTCCAGAACATGAAAGGAGAACCAAGGTTGAAACGATTGTACCCGATTCATCTGCAAATCAAATCATTGACGATCTTGTAAAGATTCGTTCGGGTTCTGAGGGACATGGCATGATCTTTGTTAAAGAAGTCGTAAATGCTTATGAGATAGGAACAGCACAAAGTGGAGAGGGTATTTTATCTAATATAAAGTAACTCCAATAGACTATTCCTGTTAACTCGAAATTATTTAACTATTGATACCTAGACGTCTTTTTATAAATTTTCAACGAAAATATCCAATAGATTGATAATATAATGAATGCTAATCCTCATAACTATATAATTTAGCAGTATAGTTTTACCAATGCCTTATGGGATTCTAATGGTAATCATAATTGTGGTTAGTTCGACCGGTGACATTGAGCATTTACCTGATGGTTCACATAAATGTAAACATAGAATCATTGTAAAGAGAGATTCAGTAGATCTTACTAAGGTATTGACTGCTTTTCCTGTAATAAATAATGAAACTAAAGAACTAGTTGCTTTTGTAGAACAAAGATGGGAAAAAGACGACTATAATAGGAAACGTTATAGAGCAAAATAATAAATAATGAACCTCCATGACCCTTATTTTTCTGACCATCGACTCGATATCCACTTTGTTTTCCTAAATGTGGAGAATCAATTGTGAGAATATCTTCGTTGACGCGGATCAAGCGTTACCAAGACACTCGCAAATGTAGATTTTTGAAGTCTTTTATATATGCAAATGCCTAATCATGTTGATGTCCGCATATCATTTGTTATTTATGATCATTTTATTGCTAACAACTATTCTAATAAATCCTTTAATAAGTTCGGTTTCAAACTCGTCTTTTGCTTCGACCATTAATTTTACTTATCCTCTATCTATCACTTCTGCTCATGATACTAATTCAATACATCAAAAGAACAATAGTATTTCAACATTAGAATTTGAAATAACAGATAAAATAAAAGATCTAATAAAGGATCGGATAGACAGCAATAAATCTAATGCTGCAATGGTCATAGGATTGATTGATCCTAACGGAACTCAATTTTATGGTTATGGCAAGTCATCTAATATAAGTGACACACTTGTAAATGAAAATACTGTTTTTTCCATAGGTTCCACTACCAAAGTATTAACTACAACCATTTTGGCAGATATGGTAAACAAAGGTCTTATTAAGTTAGATGATCCTATCGAAAAGTATCTGCCCTCTAATGTCAATGTTCCTCAGTATAAGGGTCATAAAATAACAATTGAAGATTTAGCCACACATACCTCAGGACTACCAGAATTTCCTGATAACTTTTGTCCTTCTTTTGATCCTGCTAAAACTAAAATTCGAGATTCTGTGCAATTCAGAACAGATCTGTTTAACTGCACCAAAAACTATGATTTTGACCAATTATATCAGGCACTTTCTAATGTTACTCTTACTAGAGAACCAGGTTCAAAAGCTGAATATTCCACCTTTGGTATTGGTTTATTAGGACATATTTTAACCTTAAAGTCAAACATGTCTTCTTTTGATGAACTCTTGAAGAAAGAAATTTTGAATGTTCTTGGAATGAATGATACAAGCTTTGTTCTTTCAGATTCACAAAAATCTCGTCTAGCAATAGGACACTTTAACGGTCAAGAACTACCTTCATTAAACATGTCAAGTCCTATTGCACCAGGCGGTGCCCTTTATTCCACTGTTAATGACCTGGTAAAATTTCTGTCAGCTAATATTGGATTAATTAAAACAAAGTTAAACGATGCTATGCAGCAGTCGCATCTGATAAGACAAAGTACCGGCCAGATAGTACCTAACAATATAGAAGCACCCGGTCATGGGTTTTATGTCGGTTTAGGATGGTTTATAACTACAAACTTTGGCCATGAAGTCATATGGCATAATGGGGGTACTATAGGTGGTTACAATGCCTATATGACTTTTAATCCAACTACAGAGAGGGGCATCGTTATATTGTGCAATACCGATATTGCAGATATTAATATTACAACTATTAGTTTCAGCCAGAATGACGAGTTGTCATATTTGATTTGGAAGTTACTCGATCAGTAATTGCGTTTAGCGTAATTTCTACTAAAATCAAATCATAATCTCATTTTTTATGTTATTCGCCTTGTGGAGACTATGATAAAGTGCTAGAAATAAAAAAATCAATCCATTCTCCAAGTGCTCGGCATCTCTATAGCAAATCAAATATCAAAGAAATTCTTTCATTTTATAAGTTTGTATCAACAATAATGGTTTATGACCATCTGCAAAGTCATAACAGAAAACAATATTAGTGTCCATATTATTAGTAAAGCGTATTACTATATGATGACCTTTATTATAAGAAAACTGCTTGAATGTGATATTAGAAATGTTTGATATGAAAGATAGATTGAATAGATTATTGGAAGGTAATAGACAAAAATCCCTTCTTAAGAGAGTCGAAGGTGAAACTACAGAAGAAAAGGCACAAACATTCTTTAATAAAGTCTATGGATACGGTGAAATTAAAAATAATTTATTTAGGGCATTACTTTCCGAAGAACAAGTGAATACCTTATTGGTTGGAAGCCCAGCCGGTGGGAAAAGTATGTTTATGAAGATAATTGAAGAAAGTATGGACCATGCATATTACTATGATGCATCCAATTCCACAAGCGCCGGATTGATAGAGTCTTTGTATCTAAATCATGATGCAAGAATTTTGTTGATTGATGAAATTGGCATGTTGAAAAAAAATGATATGGATGCATTAAGAGGCTTATTAAATGATGGAAGAATCTTAAAAACTCTTAAGAAAAAGAGATATGATTTTACTTTAAAAAATATAAAGGTATTTGCCACTACAAATGATTTAGACATCCCTAGACCAGTAAGGTCAAGATTCATAGAATATCATTTACCTCCATATTCTGACGAAGAATTTGTAGAATGTGTTAAGTTTTGTCTAAAAGATAAGTTTGTTCCTGAAACAGCCGAAATAATAGCGACTGTACTCATTGCAAATAATCTAAAAGATGTTCGTAAAGCAATAACAATAAGCAGGTATATATTAAAGGATGATACCTTTGAACAAATCGTTAGTACTATAGAAACAATGATCAAAAATATTCCTCCGGAGGGAATTGACTATAATTAGACAAATTAGTTCTAACAAAAAGTGAGCGTAAGAATGTTACCTTAAATATATCTCTTAGATCCTGATCTCTTTATTGCGTTTTATACGTCGTTCATGCTACTTCTTAGCCTGATGCACCTATATTTTTGTTAAATTATTGTTACTTTTAGAATGAAAATAAATACTAAAGTCAATAGGGGGGCTTTAATATATTCAAAATCATTCTTTTTGCTCCAAATTTTGTGTCAGATTGAGCAATATAGATTTAATCAGGTCACATACCTAATTGTGAATGGATTTGTTAGTTCAATATTGCTTTTTACTGGATTGGCTTCAACCTTGAACCGTATCCCCATGGACATATTCAAACAAATATAAGATCTTCAGAAAATGACTAAAATTCAACTCTGGTTGATAATTGACTAACCAAATAGAAATGAATTACAATCTGATGCTTTTTGAAAAATTCATTTTCAATAT
>DATEOO010000128.1:0-5693 GCA_035274085.1 Candidatus Nitrosocosmicus sp. | reverse complement strand
TTTTGTTATTCCCATATTTTTTCCTTGAAAGTCCATTTCTTATTAAATAAGAAATTGCTAACTGAGGCTATGGTGACTCCTACTAAGAGTGAAAAATTATATGGAATGCCTGATTCTCTGAGCATATAGATTGACAAGAACTGTATTAGGATGCCTAATGAACTACATCCAACAAACATTCCGTATTGTCTTATCAATCGTGTCAAATTAGCATTTTTGTCTTCAAAAGTCCAGAATTTATTTAATAAGAAATTTGTGGTTACTGATATGGCTATCCCGACTGCTGTGGCTTGCAAATATCCAAAGCTTCCCAAGATACCATTTGATAAAAGAATTGATACCAAATAATTCAAAACAAAGCCGCTAAATCCTACTGTATAGAACCTAGCCGCCTTTGAAATAAATCGAACCGATTTTCTCTTTTCTAATTGGGTATTTTGTTTTTTAGATTTTCTTCCATATCGATAGAGTTTCCAAACTGCCTTAATATACTCTAATATTATTGGAATGTTAAGTTTGCTTTGCCCGAATCTTCGATCCTTAAAAGTGTATGGTATTTCTTTAATCTTGACGGTATTTTTTTTCTTTATTAAAATTTCTAACAATATCTTGAATCCATCTGTATTAAATTCCATTCCATGAAGTGTATGTTTTGGAAAGGCAAAAAACCCTGACATCGGATCGTAAACATTTTTTAAACATAATCCGTGTCTAGCAATAAAATTTGCTCCTATACTAAGCAATAATCTTTTAAAGGGCATCCCATTGATAGCTCCCCCTGTAATATATCTAGAACCAATAATAATGCAATTGGGTTCCTTCTTTAATTCTGAAATCATTCTATTTATTACCTCGGGAGGATGTGAAAAATCAGCATCCATGATTAAGACATTTTGGCCCTCGCAAGTACTGATTCCGTTCACAAGGGCCGACATCAAGCCAGTCTTTTCTTTTCTATGAATTACTTTTATTGAGATGTTTGGATTTATTTGATCTCTATTTGCTGTGCTCATTTTGTCCTTGACATATTTTTCAACCATCCTACCAGTACCATCAGGAGAGTTATCGTCCACTATTATGATTTCTACATTCGTTCCCATAGGTACATTTGATTGAATTTGATTAAGTAATTCCGTAATATTCTTGGATTCATTAAAAGTAGGTATGATGATAGATACAAATTTTTTATATTCTATGATTTCTGGTTTGGTATCACTTACATTTAGCATTGTCATTGGTAATCTTTCATCTCACACCCTTAGTTTATCAAAATACTATATAATACATACGTTTATTTTATAATATAGGAATGGGCTTATTAGATTAATTTTGGTTTACATTTAAAATTTGATCAAGTATTTCATCTTTACTAACATAAGGGTAGTCGACTTGACTTATAGGTCTATTTAATGATCTTGTACTTTGATCAACAATTTGTGATTTAATTATATCATTATAATACAGCAGATTCGTATAAATTACACTATGAATTGTTATTTACTCAAAGTTTAGAGTTGAATTACCTGAGACAATTAAATCATACTATTCTTATCCATGTTAAATTGTTTTATTAACCTTGGACTATCAACCACAAGTTCACGAAATTTATCTATCTCAATAGTTTTAATCGGGTCCATCATAATGATTTTATTATTGGATTTGATACTATCAGATCTACCTTTTTGCTCTAAGATTAGTAAATGATTTTTTATATCTGTGGTAATTTCGGTATTGCAAATTTTACTATTATTAATTACATTAAGGGATTCCTGAAGCATTCCTTGAATATGTTCATTTCCTTTATCTTCATGGAAGTGGGGATTCCTTGTTTCAATTTGAAATATTTCCACGCCTTGATATACTACATCCGATGATTTATTGGATATAATGCCTCCATATTTTTCTAAAATATTAATTAGTTCATATGGTTCTACTGAGTATCCGCTAGAGAAATCTAGGTTTTCTGCAAGCGACATAGAAAGTGAGTGCTCTCCAGCGTTACCTGTAGTAATAATATCTCTTTCATATCCGGTGATATATGAAATTAAATCATTTAGATATTTGTTACTATGCTCGGATATCCTTCCCCATTTTGGAAAATACATCTTGTTGCCTGCTATTTTTGGTTTAGAGTGCCAGCACACTCTTACATTACACAAAGGGGAATTTGACATAGCAAAACCGGATGCAAAAATCTTTATATACTCATTCACGGCTCCAGGAAAATAATTGTCACTATCTACAAATCCTACATACTCTTTCTTAAGCAATTTAGATAACAAAATCCCAATTATCATTCCTTCTGCTTTTCCTTGGCGAATTTGGTTATTGTAATCCAAAATTGAAGGGTAATTAATCCTGTGGAAGATTCTGCTAAGGTTAGGATCTGTTTGATGAATTGTGATGATCCTTTTGTTAGAAAAAATAGAATACTGTTTAACCATTTCTACTTCCATGGCATATCTGTCAACGGGATATCTTTGACTGTTTGATACTATGACTATTAGACATTCGTTAGGAATACCACTTAAAACACCTTCTAAAAGGCTCAATTTTTCATCCTTAACTGGTATCACTATTGCCATGGCTTGAAATATCTTTGACAATGTGGAACTGTCAAATGCCTTGGTCGCAATGTTAAGTTCCTGAGAAATGGTATCAAAATTGTGTCCTGAATCTATTTCATATATTTTTTGAAGTGAGTGAATCTTTACAGCACCTATAGTTTCAGTATATTTAGGTGGAAAATCTAACCTCATTTATCTTAAGGGCTATGTACATAATTATTTAATAATGTGATATATTCTCGAAATTAATTCCATGTTTTTTGACGCTCGAGTATTTAACTTTACTATTGGAACCAGTACTTTAAAATGATAAGTTTTTTTAAAATAGCAGATCAATTTTACTCCAAAAAGGGTCAAGAATTCTGACTTAGTTGTTGTCATTCATATTTAGCTCTATATATATCTGCCCAATATTGGTATCTTTGTTTATCTGTTTGTCTCTATTCAATTCTTAGCTTGTCTGAAGAGGGTAGTTTAAAAATCTAAAATATTGGGTAGATTGCTTAACTGTTCCTTGAAGGCGAACAAAGGGTAAACTTTAGTAAACTTTAGAGAATTGAGATTTTTATGCTTTTTGTAACTCCAGAATCCTGCAAATAGCTTTTCTCTAAATATTGCCTTTCAGTATTAGTCGCCATTAAAATAAAATATATTTTTACTATTTCCTATTTTTTATTATAGTTGCCGAATTAGTATCGAATTAATCATTGATTTCTATATCTCTATCCTTATTTATTGTCGCTGATTATAATGTTATCATATACAGGATTCTCATCACTTGTTTGTTTATGATGCTTAAACCATAATATGAAGCTTCTTATATTCTGTTTATATCTCAGAATTTTTTCTACCAAATATTTTTTGCATATATTAAACGCCTCTTACGTAACATTGACTCTCTAGACTAATCTATATAGATGGAGAATGCCGATTAACCATCTCAGAAAACTGTGGTAACGACAGTTGATTTAGATGAGGCTGTTTGTATCATAGATGTTTTTACTTTTGACGGTAGACTTAAAGATATCGTCGAAATATACACTTCAACTGATAATAAATGGGTTCAAAAAATAAGTTCGTTACCTTTGCAATTGATGGAGATTCATATACCGGATTGATGGTTTCGAATAGGAATGGGATCTATTATTTGAATCAAGATTGAATCTAGTTATGGAATCTTCTCTTATACTGTCAAGACTTTTACTGGGAATCAATTTAGGTGGTACGGCTTAAAGTTATATATGAATAAGAATTAAAGTCTTTGAAAAGACTGGAAAAATATTCTTTTACTCATTGTTATTTGTTGGAGGAGCTCTAATTCCATTGGATAAAACTTAATTTCACTACTATTCGATATATTCTAGGGAAAATGGACATTGGTCATGATATTAATGTTTTTAGGTGTTTATAATCAATTAATTCTGCAGGATTCAACATCGAAAAATTACTACGAAACCTTAATAAAATTATGATATTTCTCTATATTATTAGACTTATCCATATGTACCATAGGCCAAAACTATTGATTTCTTTTTTCGCTATATCTTTGGTTATACTTTCTACCTTAACTTCTTCGTATGTTCAGGTTTCTTTTGGGGCTTATGCTAAAGCTCCTTTATCTCCAACTGGACCCACAGTCAATGATGATACCCTTACGGTTGAAAAAATAGCAGATGGTTTGAAATTTCCTACAAGTATGGCTTTTCTGGGCCCTAATGATATTCTAGTCACCGAAAAAACTACAGGTAAAGTGATCAGGGTTACAAACGGTTTTGTGTTGCCTCAACCTGTACTTGATGTACCGGTAGCAACTGCAATAGAACGCGGTATGCTAGGAATAGCTGTCGCAAAACAACCCGATGGAAAAACTTATGTTTTTCTGTCTTATACTGAATCAGGCAATGGTGTAGACGGCAGCGATGTCGATGCACTTGTTGATCCATTAGGAAATCGATTATATCGTTATGAATTTGTTGATGGCAGATTAATAAATCCTGTATTATTATTGGATTTAACCGCAATTCCAATAAATGGTAGGGCTGAGCACAATGGTGGTAAAATTCGAATAGGTCCTGATAATAATGTCTACTTTATAGTTGGAGAAGTTGGGGGTCACGAAACTCAGGCCCAAAATGTAATAGGTGGGCCGGCTCCGAATGGTCTGGGAGGTGTACTTCGAATTACTCAAGACGGTGGTATAGTAGATCCTGGTGATCCAATATTTGGTGAAGGGTTGCCCCTGAATGTCTATTATGCAATGGGTATTCGAAATAGTTTCGGTATGGATTTCGATCCATTGACAGGAAATTTATGGGATACTGAAAACGGACCTGACACCGGTGATGAAATTAATCTGGTTTTTCCTGGCTTTAATAGTGGCTGGGAACAAATCCAGGGCTATGTGGACAAGGATTTACTAGAACAGGGTACTACGGAAGCAGATTTGGTATATTTTGGAAAGAGCCAATATGCCGATCCAAAGTTTGTGTGGGATACGACAATAGGTGTAACAGCCCTTAAATTCCTAAATTCACACAGGCTTGGAGATCAATTTGCAAACAATATGTTTGTAGGTGATATCAATAATGGCTTATTGTATAGATTTACATTGAACGAAGAACGAAATGCTATTTTCATAAATGATACTTATGTTGGTAATACAGAATTATTAGAAGATAATGAAGTAGATGAGCCTAAAGAAAATCAACCTCTGATCTTTGGTCAAGGTTTTGGAGGAATAACAGATATTCAGGTAGGTCCAGATGGCTACTTGTATGTTTTAAGTTACACTGGATCAATTTATAGAATATTGCCTATATCTGATAGCATTGAACCAAAACCTCAATCAAGCTCAGCTCCAAGCTCAGCTCCTCAAAATAATACTTTAGCATCCAAATCCGTTTCGGCAGTTATTTTGGGAATAGACGGTGATAAATCTTATTCACCCGAACCAATCGAGATTGAATCGGGCCAAACAATAACGTGGTTTAATGGAGATACCATATCACATACGGTAACTTCTGGAAGGGATGGTGACTTGGATGAGGGTAATCTATTTGATTCTGATGCTATCATTCCAAATCAGTCTTATAGTCTGACATTTGATACTCCTGGAGAATTCGATTA
>DATEOO010000127.1:0-4913 GCA_035274085.1 Candidatus Nitrosocosmicus sp. | reverse complement strand
ATTTTTGAATAATTCTTGTAATATTTGAATATTGATCTCATCAAATAGCTCCGGAAATGGCTTTCTGTTTTTATCACCCCTCTGATTTATTTTACCATTTTTAGACTCTTTAATAATCAAGTGTTTATTATTTCTAACCTTAGGAGTCAATTTATATATATACAAATAAGAAATTGCTTAATTTAAACATTAAAAGAATTTTGAAGTAAAGTATGATCTTGTTCTCAAATAATGGAAAATTTATGATTTTACAAAGCAAAGCAAAGCAATGGTTTTAGTTAGCAGAAATCACTGAATAAATTTAGTACCTCATTTTATCAAAGGTCCAAATCTACATCAATATCTTTATGAGGTGACCGATAAACTCTTTCTGACCAGACGATCCTTTCTTATCCATCAAAATTTTTTATTTCAGATACAAGCAACAATAGTTTTTTGCCGTCTTTATAAACTACATTGGTTAAAATATCAGAATTTCCTATATGAATTTCGATTGAAGTAACTCCTTCAAGTTCATTAATTCTTTTTGCAATTGCATTAATATTGCCATTCTTTAGATATATGTGTAAAAGTCCTGTTTTGTATCCGAGTTTCTCATAATCTAATTCGACTCTCGGAATTATAATGCCACTTTCAAAAAGATGTCTGGTTCTTCTCTGAATAGTGGACAAGGGTATTGAAAGGTATTGAGAAATTTCCTTATTACTTTTTCCATTGATCATCTGTCGGATGATCTTTTCATCATTATTGTCAAATTTTTTATGAGAAAGTTTTGTAGATATGATGTAACAATTCCTATATTCAATAAGCGATGATTGCTGTTAAGCATTTAATCAAGATAATTGTAATCAATATTTAACAATTTCAACGAAAATCTAGTCTAATATTCATTTACTTTGTAGGCAAAATTGCGATAGTTTCCATGGCAGGTTACTAAGGTATTTTGAAAAGATATTTACACTTGTAATTACTTTTAATTAGTAAATTGTAAATAGTATATAGGCTTAAATAATTTATAACATATAGTAAATTATGTCAGTAAATAACGAAGAAGAAGCTACAATTGGAAATCAACCAAAACGATCCAAAAATAATAATTCGATCTATTTTCAAAGTGAAGTCATCCAAAAGAAAAAAAATAATCAGATTTCGTAATGAGTTTACTTAAAACTATACAATCTACCAGCAGACACGTATTGTAGTATTGTAGACATACTCGAGTTTTAATATCTTTTAAATCTATGAAGTGTTATTATGCATAAATTTTTCTATAATAAATTTAAATGATCACTCATTATAGCGATCTATATAGCATTCACAAAGATTCTATAGTGGTTACTGTAAATTACAAACTAATGAAATTGATCAACTTTTTGATCAAGTCCTATATCCAAATTTAAGATATTTAGTCTATTTTATTGTAATAATCTCAGACACCTACACCATTGTATGATTATTTTGCAATGTTATCAAGCATCTCAATGTTCTTATACTAAGAAATATATATAATAATATGAGAAAATTAATAGAAGTTATTAATCGGAGAAATCAAACTCAAAATCCAAAGAATGGTTATACTCGAATTAAAAGTAATGTTGACGGACTGCGATTTATCGAAACCTTTCAGAATGGAAGCTGGAGATTTTTACGTAATTATTAACCCTTAGCTTATTCACGCTGCAATAGACTAACACGACTTCTCCCGTATATCAGGAAAGGTTTGAATTTTGTTTGTGTGCATTTTATCCTGCCCAGATTCAGATCGGGGTTCTTAATTTAAATATCTGTTTTATGTATAAGTCATACCACCAGAATTGCTGCCTGCTTTCTATGGTTCTTAACTTGTTAATTTTAAGTTTTAGAGCGTTTCTGTATTTGATTCTTAATCTTATACCACAAAAAAATAAATCTAAAGGTTATTGACTATAATATATGATATGAGTTCATTTGATGTAGGATGGATATTTATGAATTCATCACTACGGTTTTAACACAATTTTAGTAGCCTCATCTTTATTGTTGTTAAACATTTCATAAGCTTTTGGAGCTTCTTCAATCTTCATTGTATGACTTATGATTTTAGTTGGATCTATTCTTCCAGTTTCTATTAGGTGCAACAGTTGTTCATTGTATTTCTTAACGGGGCACTGGCCCATATGAATTTGAATGTTACGGTTAAATAAAAGACCTAATGGAAACTGATCATAGGCAGATCCGTATACTCCGGGTATCGAAACAACAGAATACTTTTTTGCTACTTGTGCAATCCAAGTTATTACCTGTAATGGGTTGAACGGTTCATAACCTGCATTAGAAATATTTTCATGGCTATGGTAAGGGCCTACTTGATTACCTAATTCTTCGCTATTTTCGTTATTGTTATTAACTTTAAGCTGATTACCTTCCCTGCCACAAATATTTCCAGCCATATGACCCACGGATTCAAATCCAACAGCATCAATACAAATAACACCCTTGTTATTAGTTTCCTTCTTTAGTATTTCCACTGGATCTGTATCATCAAAATTAATTACTTCAGCTCCTAACTCTTTGGTTTTATCTAAACGACTAGGCCAATGATCTATGCAAAATACTCGGGCAGCTCCCCTCAGAAACGAACTCATCACTGCAAAATAGCCGACTGGTCCTGCGCCAAATACTGCTACATCATCCCCTGGTTGAACATTAGCAATATCAGCTCCAAAATATCCTGTTGGAAGTATGTCGCTTAAAAATAGTACCTGTTCGTCTTTAGAGATACTATCTGGTACTTTGAGTGTGGCTTCTGTATTTGCGAAAGGTACCCTGACGTATTCAGCTTGTCCACCGTCATATCCTCCTAAAAGTTGAGTATATCCAAAAGCAGCACCAATATCACTTTTAGGGTTTGATCTATCACATTGAGACCACATGCCTTTATTGCAAAATCCGCAATGACCACAACTAATGTTAAATGGAATGACTACTCGGTCCCCAATCTTGACTTCTTGTACAGAGGGACCAATTTCTTCTACGACGCCCATAAATTCATGGCCTAACGTTTGACCTGGTTGCATACCTAAAACAGTTCCATGATATAGATGTAAGTCAGATCCACAAATTGCTGTAGAAGTTATTTTTAAAATTATATCTTCCTTATCTTGAATTTGAGGTTTAGGTTTGTCATCGATTCTAACGTCCATTGGACCATGATAAACTAATGATTTCATACCGATGAAGCAGTTGCAATCGCTGATTGGATTTGTGGCCAAAGCTTTGCAAGCATTGCTGGAGAAGTAGTTTTTATGAAATCTACCATTGCTTGTTCATCTTTCAAATTTAGCGATAATGGTTCTATTGCATTCAAAAATACACCACCAGCCATTTGAGCTTTCTGTATTAACGCAAGGTAACAACTAACTTCTGCATTTTCTACGATCATATCAAACTCGGATTTTTTTAATTCCCATTCTTGTTTAGTCATTGAACTATCCATTATTTCTTGCATTGATTGCGGATAGGAAGGTAATGGCAACCCTAATTTTTCAGTAGTTGTTTGACCTCCTAAATCTGTTATTAATTTACTTAGCCTTTCTTGATGTTGTTTACTTTCAGCCAAATGGTGTTCTAACTGTTGCTTAACCTCAGGTAGACTGACTTCATTAATTCTTGATTGTAATCTTTCTACTCCTGCATTTTCCATCGCCAAAGCACCATTAAGCTCAAAAATAATTTTCTGAGTAACAATTTCATTTGGATTAATCTTCTGCACAAGATAAAATTTACACCATATCATTTAAAGCATGATCTTTTGTATTTATCATCATTAAAATGATGTTTTTGCTTAATGGGAATCCCAGTATTATATATTACATTATACTGGTTTTACACATTGAAAGGTAAATTAACTCTAATACGCAAATAAAAAAATTATCTTTTAGATGACTTAGTTTATTCTTCAAAACAGGTATTATCAATATAAGATAAATTACAGATAATACCAAATTGTAACCAAGGTATATACAAAACCGTAATGTACTAGACTCTACAATCCGATAGGAAATGTAAGGATTTAGTTTGCTATACCTGGCTTGTTTGAACATATTATTCAAAAGATATCTGCAATATACATATTTACCTCATATAGATAAAGCATTTGGAAGAGTTATTTAGTTTATGCTTTCACTATAGTTTGATATTTCTTCAGTGGTTGTAACATAGTATTTAATAAGCAATATCAACCTGACGGAATTCACAAATTGTTCATGAAAAATTAGCGTTTATCAGTCTGTCGCTTAATATCAAGCATAAAAAAATTCTTAGATACCAATGTCATGAACACAATAACAAAATCATTATATTCATTAAATATGATGTTGCTGCATATTGGGTACAATGGCACAAGGAAATAACAAAAACAATAAGAACGATAATAGGGGATTAGCATCAGCAGACGAGGAAACAAGAGAGAGAGTAGCAAGAGCAGGTGGAGAGGCTCCACATGATGAAAGGGGATTACAAGCAGCCGATGAAGAAACCCGTAAAAGAGTAGCTAGAGAAGGCGGTAAATCTTAAAGTAGTAACATCTAAATATGTTACTCTTTTAAGTCTCTTTTATTTTCACTCATTAATTCAGACTATTACAAGTTAACTTAAAGAAAGACAATTGGATGTAGTGTAAGATTTGAATTGTTTTGATATTATGAAAAAAGTTCCTAGTAAACTTAAATCAGAATAGATAAGCTCAGCAATGAACTGCTTAGCAGGTTATTTTATATCTTCATCATTAATAGATATTCTTTTATCATGATCAGGGATTTAATATACATCTTCTGATTGCAATTGCTCATCTTCTATCATTTAGAAATATTACCTTTTTATATATTATAGTTATCGCTTTTGTATGACCCAGAAATAAAAAAATGCTAATTTTA
>DATEOO010000126.1:0-4090 GCA_035274085.1 Candidatus Nitrosocosmicus sp. | reverse complement strand
CCGATCTTCTATGACCTAACGAAAGCTCATATATAATTACTTTAAATTTTTTGGATAAAAAATATTCCAGAAAGGTAACAATTGTTCTTCCATGCATATGGGCTGTAAAAACGGTTATAACCTCCGGCTTCAGTTCGTTAATGAACTTTAATAATTCATCAATTCTATATGAATCCGATTGTATTTTATTATTCTTAGAGTAGTAACCCAGCACCACGTATTCTTGATTTTTGCCTTGATCTGAATTGAGACCTGCTGATACTATGGTTATTTCGTTAACCATCTAAGTCAGTTTTATATGTTAACATACTTCAAATAAAATTGTTAGCAGCAATTCATTTTGATATTTGGTTGATATCTACTATGTACTAACAGAATCCAAAAGTGATAGTTAAATGATCGTTTTGCTAGTAAATAATATATACCTGATCCAGCCGTCGTCAGTATTGCTACTCTCTTCAACTGTTAATATAATGCAATCATGATATAATCTGTATTTATATTATTTGCACACGGATGAATGTTTTTGGGTAAAATAGGAAAGTACAAAAAGATTGACTTGCGGTTTCATCTATGGGGTTATTTACCGAAAGATCGCTTATTCATCGGGACGATGTTAGCATTACCAATAAAAAAAATGAAAATTCTTTCGTAAATATATTTTTGCAGAGCTGAATCTGTTATATAATAACCAAGCTCTTCATACTCACGCTCAAGAGTGGTCAGCAACTATATTATCGAAAAAATAGCGATGAACCCTCAATTACATAGTATTTCTAATAGTGAATAGCGTTATCATAATGGTGCTTTAATTAATAAAATGATTTTGACTAAATTGTAAAATAACCTATATTAACCTTATTTTATGCTATATTAACTATGTTATCCAAGTTTAAGTATCTAGAGGTGATAATATGTCAATCGAATATTTGCAAGAGCTAATATCTTATTCAAAAGATATGAAAAAACATCAGAATAACAGTGATAAACACATATCATTATCCAAGAGGGCATCTACACGTAAACATTTGACAGATAATGGGAATCATAAAAAGATTTCTCCCTATCCTAATGTAGGTAAAAATAACAAATACAAAGTCTTGTTAGCGGAATCAAACTCCGGCGTTCGAGCAGTGATCAAACTATATTTAGAAACTATGAACTTGGACTACAATATTGCTGATAACGGTGATAAAGCTTTGCGTCTTTTTTCTAACACAATTAAAAACAGGGGCAAAAATTATGATGTTGTATTACTGGATACTCATCTCAAGGGACTTTCTGGATTAGAGGTTGCCATCCATATTCATAAATACAGACCTCACCAAAGAGTTATGATCATGAGCACTTTACCAAGGGAGCACCTGTCTAATGAATTACTAAAGCTGGCCAAAATACATGAGAGTGATATTTTTACAAGACCGTTTAGACTTTCTGATTTGATTTGTTCTATAGAGCCAATGTACTAATTTCTTATTGTTTACATTTAGCAAATAGTGTTTTTTCTTACCTATTCATTTAGTTTTGCACTTTAAAACCAAATTCCCATGCGGTAAGAGCTTTCGCCATTAGCATTAATTCATTAGTCGAATTGATATATATTACTTGAATAATAGCAAAGCGAGACAAACAGGTGGTACTACTCACTATACATTTTTTTCTTTGGAACCGAATTAGGATTACATAACATATAACAGAACATATACTTATGAAAAAGGTTTTTTTAGATCCCGCTAGTAAACCAGTCTACTATCGCCATAAACATTCTTCATTTAATCCTTTTAAAAGAAAATTGTAATTCAGATTCGAAATTGATTGATATTCTTTACTTCATCGGTAGAGTTTTGGAAGCAATTAAAAGGAATTCTTTTTTTTATATGAATACTACCTGTGTTCGGAATAAGAGGACCATTATGTACCTGGATGCTGGTAGACTTTCTCAAGAGTGAGTTAGATCACGTACTTGAGTCTATATACCTGTTTACTAATCTTGCTTATTATTAGTCTAATTCCAATTGGTAGCACTTTAAATAATAATTAAGTCACAGGTTTCGATGATGATTAGTTTTTAAATTCTGGTAATCCATTAGGTGAGAAAAATATTGAATTATCTGGTTGATATAGCTTAAAATGTTATAAGCAATGAACTCACGAAAATCTAAGGGAGCTGATAATGATTGATTTTTTCTGATATTGAAAAAGCAGGAGATTTGGCGGATCAAGTGGCCGTGCAAATTAAGAATTCCAAAGGCAATCTAAGAGTAGTTTATTATAAACTTGAAGAAATTTTGATTAATTATAGGAAAAATAACGTTGATGTAGATTTAATTATGCCAGCTATTTATGAGGTGGATTTTGAATTTAACAAGACAAGTCCTGATGGTAGATCTGTATGGATTGCTTATGCAGACGCATTACACGAGGATTTGTGTAATCCACGCGGCAGCCTTCACAAAATGGTCAAGCTTGAAACCAATTTAAAAGGTGCATCCGTTATCAATCATATAATGGCACAACTAAATTTACCGCCTAGTTCAGCTTTGTTGATAAGTCCAATAGCTGCAAGTATCTTAGGGCTCGGAGTAACGGCATTTTGTACCCATGAAAATAAAAAATGTGAGTGAGTTAGTGGGTTTAAATCTTACTGCACGATTCAATCTAGCAGAAATATAATAAAGGAACTTTAGGTCGCAAACTAAGTGGGTATGGATGTATATCATTTCCATAATGACTTCTTAGAAACCTCAAAAGTCATCTAGTAGAGGGTCGCGGTTTAAATAGACTAGGTAGGGTTCAAATCATTAATTTGAAACAAGAATCACAATTTATGCTAATCTCCATAAAAAAGAAGTTGAACTGTTCTCATTATTCACAGTCAATTATTTTGAAATAGTATTTTGCCATCTTGGTTGAGGGCGAATTCGCAAGAGCTTTAATTTTTATAAGAAATCTAATATGGATTCATGCAATAGACTACAATAGTTTGAAACCCTAGAGACACTAAATGAAAATCTTTTGAATGTTGTCGGATATTAAAAGAAATGATATATCATAATCTTTCCAAAAAATTAAAAAATACTATTCGCTGCGAATAATTCCTTTAATCTTTTGTTTCATTTCATCAGTTATATCTTCATCTTTCATATTGTGATGACTTTTGGCATGATCAATACCATTTTTCAAAACTTCCTCTTCAGTTTCACCTTTTACTACATAATCACAATCAAATCCAGCTTCTCTACAACTTATCGTTTTCATAAGTTAACTTTGGACTTGTTTCTTATAAATAATTATTGTGCTATATCGAGGATTTCCTTTGGATCAAAAGTATTATAGTTCAGACCTATTTCACAATTAAGTTTGATGTATTTTAACCAATTTTAGCTAATTGCTCCATAATACGGTTTTTTATTGTATGTGCATTATCCTGAATCATGATAATCAATTTATAATTCGTTTCGATCATGCTATCAACGTCTTCACAGACTCATGACCAGTTTAGATTTCTATAAATCATGAATTTAAGGTCTTTGAGTTTATCTATTTTTTGGTATTACTGTAGAGTCAGATTGACTTCTGGAATCGTCGTTTTGACCAATGAGTTTACTTGGAATTGTGGTAGGTCGGTAAAACCCCATGGTTTTAGCCCTATTAGTCCGTTATTATTGAAAATTGTATTTGGGAAAACCTTCAGGAATGTGTTGTAATCTCTAATGCCGTCATTATAATATGTTCTTGCAACTGTTATCCTATTTTCGGTTCCTGCTAATTCGTCCATCAATCTAGTCACGACTTTATCTGATTTCAAAGAAGGATATGCTTCGTAAGTTAATACAATCTTGCCAAGAGAACTTTCAATCAAATTGCTTAGTTGACCTTTTTGGGAAATGTCGCTGCTGGGTGTGGACATCCATTGTGTTCTCAAACTTGTTATATTATTAAGAGTTTGTTGCTCAAATTGCATATATCCCTTCACAGATTGAACCTAGTTAGGAATCAAGTCATAGGGTCTGTAGTTGTGTATCTGTATCTGCTGCCAACTCTTTACATTTTCTTTTTTTGCTAATGCTGCATTAAATCCAGAATAGAA
>DATEOO010000125.1:0-2352 GCA_035274085.1 Candidatus Nitrosocosmicus sp. | reverse complement strand
ATCACTTCCAGAAATATGTGGAAGTGGTGTTTTAACCGGATCTCCCCATATTGCCCATAAATCATTATAATTATAGGATGCGGACTCAACCTTTATCAAAACTTCATTTGATTTTATTTTTGGTACGTCAATGTCTTCGATTTTTACTACTTTAGTAGGATCTTTGTTATATTCTCTAAAAACAGCTGCCTTCATGGGGAGAAGATATTTTAAAAGGTTAATATAGTTAACTCAAAATCAGAGGTTACTAAATAATAACCTTTAAAACCTAAACAAAAATATAGAATTTGTTACAAATCTTTTATTATCTTCTATTAATTTTAAAATCCCTTTTTGGCTGTTGAATTGTAGAAAGTATTTGTTTTAATTCATCGTCTGTTATTGCTCTGTTTAATCTTCCAGTAGAAGCCGCATTTAATAGATAATTTTCAACAGCTGAAGCAAGTTCTGGCTTGACCATCTTTACATTCATAAGTCGTTGTCTTGCCTCGACATCTAATAACATAGCCAGGGCTTTTTGTTTCATTGCCTCAGCTTCAGCCTGTTGCCTTCTAATTTCATCGTCAGAAGGCTGATGAGATTGTGGTGGGGGCCCAGACATGCTTGATCCTCTATGCGTATCTTTCTAAATCTTTATTAAGTTTAGATATATCTTTGAAAATTTCAGTGGCTAGTCTGTCAACTCTTTTCATACCTTCGCTTGATATTGATCTGCCTTTGCTCTTTTTTTCTACATATCCTGATGCTTCTAATTGTTGTAGGGCATTTCTAATGATCGCACCACCGGCATCTTTATGATGATCTAAATTATAGCCAATTCTTTTTCTTCCTCCATAATAACTTTTTAAATCCGAAATCCCTATTGGGCCATGTAAGTATACCTTTCTAACCAAAGATGCACATCTAGTATACCACCAGTCCCTGTTTTGAGGAATTTTTTCTGCATGAGTGCCAGTTTTTACATAGCTGGCCCATGCTGGAGGATTTATTTTCTTATCTTTTTTAAGTTGATCTGATAATTTTGATATCAAGTCATCTGCTGGAACATCAAAAACCTTTGCCATTTAATATTACAAATTTCTTTCATTAATTTTCCCTTATAATCCTTATTCTTTATCTTGCTAGCTGTTTGACCAAAAAATAAAATATCAGGTTTGATTGGGTTTTTCAATAATTTTTCTATAAGTGTGACCACATAATTTACAGGTTATCCTTAAAGCTTTTGTATTGGATCTACCTATTCTAATAATAGAATCCCTACCGGGGATGATAAAATTTTTACATTGCTTACAAAAAAGAACCTTGTATTCAAAAGGTATTTTTAGTTTATACTTTAGTATAATTTTTTTAGCAATCATAACATGATGATCAGAGAATTCATCTCTTGAATATAGCGCTCTATCAATTAGAATCTTTACTCTTTGCATTGCTATCTGTTTTATAACGCTCTTTTTCATGACAGATCTTTTTGTAAATGACTTGATCTTTGCATCATATATCTTTAAATAATAATTATTTCTCTTTAAATCCGTATCATTTGTTAAATTTGATTATAGCAGATACTTCTCTTGAAATTATACCTATCAATGTTTTCAAGCATCAATCTCTTAAAAAAATTCGAAATAGTGGCAAAAAGCCCCAAGAAATCTTGTTAGATAGGTCTCTTCATCATTTTGCTATGATGTCTGTTAAATTGGAGGAGGATCATAAGAGAGGGAGACCAGATATTCTTCACATTGCGTTACTTAATGCATTAGCTACGCCACTATACAAACTAAACCATCTCAGCGTGTTTATTCATACGATTGATAACAACGTTATTTTTGTGGGGAATAATGTTAGGTTTCCCAAGTCTTATTTTCGGTTCGAAGGTCTGATGTTGAATCTTTTTAGAGATAAGAAAATAGTTTCAGAAGATGGGCAGTTATTATTTGATCTTCGACCTAATACTAATTTTGCAGATCTTTTAAATATGTTTGTTAAACCTGAAATAGTATTCGGTTTATCAACAACTGGTACTTTAAAGAGCCTTGAATCGATAGGTGCTGATCTGGCTTCATATTCAAATGGATGTGTTGTTATAGGAGGCTTTCCAAAGGGACATTTCTCAAAAAACATTGAATCGTATTTTGACAAAAAAATATCCATCTCAGACATGGGATTAGAATCCCAAATAGTTATTGCTAGATTATTAT
This sequence comes from Candidatus Nitrosocosmicus sp., assembly GCA_035274085.1. Lineage (GTDB taxonomy): Archaea > Thermoproteota > Nitrososphaeria > Nitrososphaerales > Nitrososphaeraceae > Nitrosocosmicus. The sequence continues at coordinate 157 of DATEOO010000125.1, read as the reverse complement.
ATGAATTTGAAAAAAATATTCTAGTCTAAAAAAATTTAATGGGCTTATCTAGCCCTTCTGGCCATTGATGCGATTGCGTATACTAGACCAATCCCTAAACCGACTGCTAACGGTACCCAAACTCCAAAAGCTTCAGGGTTTATCACAACTTGTAAGA
>DATEOO010000124.1:0-3671 GCA_035274085.1 Candidatus Nitrosocosmicus sp. | reverse complement strand
AACCCTTAGCCAATCTCCACCACCGAGATGGAAAATGGCTATTGTTATCTTCTTTGCAGCCTATTTCATTAGTATCGCTTCAAGATATCTCTTGAGTCCCTTAATAGGAGAATGGCCACTGTTCGTAAACGTAGCAATTTTTAGTGCAATATTAGTAGTTTTGCTTACCTTTTGCACTACCTATACTGAGTCGCGTATTTAGACGGTGGTTATATCCAGGAAACATATAGAATGAACAAGAGATAAAAGTAAAATTACTTTGTTTGACTTACGAGATATAGAAAAAGTAGATAAATATTTGCTATATCCTCTAATAAACACCATACGATATTAGTTTAACAAATATAATTCGATCAATATTGAGATGCTGGATGTCATACAAATACTAAATGATTCATTTAAATGGTACTTATGAGGAAAATTTGGTTCATAAAACACCTAACCCGCTACCTATTTAACAATAATATCCATATAGAATTAGAGAAATGAAAACCTGTGAGATTTGTGGCGGTATGATATCGACTAGAACTACCAACACCGTATGTTTATCCTGTACCAAAAATAGAGAATCTACAAAGACTTTAAAAGATTTTCCTGCAGATCATATATGTGGTTGTATTAATGCAGATAGAAAGAATTGTCCATTGTGCAAGAAACCATGTCATCATGATACGTCCTTAAACCCTAAGATATTAATTTCACCGATGTAAACTGTAGCCACAATTGTAACTTCTAAAACCTTACTGAAAGCAGATTAGACTATGAGTGCGTTTAAAGGTAAAATATAAAATATTTTTTTTCTAGTGTGATCATTCGTTCCTATTGTCATTATCTGTTATTGAAGTGACTCTAAATGGATGATGGCCATAAAGGAACACTCGATTGATTGTTATGTGTAATTTTATCTTTTCGCTGGCGAAAGCGTCCTTTGTATAAAACCTTTAATATTCAGGCTTCAGTTTTTGTTTCAGAACGGTTTAATTTTTTAAAATGAAATTTATAGCAAATTCCTATATTATAGGATCAAAATGTCATAAAAAAATAGGTGATTATAGATATGGTATCTATTCTGTGACTGTACCTGTAATTGACTGATTTCCAAAGTGGTTGTTTATTTTGGCAGGATCAAAATAAACAGAAATATCTTTTTCACCTAACGTAATTGTAGTAGGTTCGTTAGCGACTGGACCTTCTTTCATGGTTATAGTCGTGGTGCCCTCTATTATTGTACCGTTATTTTGGCTGGTTGGTTGTCCCGAAATAGCTAGATTATTTACTTCATGATGATGGGCTGCAGATCCGTTTGGTTTTGCCATGTCAATAACTGCTTCAAAGGTTGGAGAAGTTGAATCAGCACCTGTTAATGACCAATTACCAGTATTGATCCATTCTGGATTACCAGATTCATTAGTTTGTGTGTGATTGAAATTACCAGTTTTTGTTGTATTTTGTTGCTGTGCATCGACTACATTGACACTACTAATGCTTATGATCGTAAGTGCCATTGCCAAAGTTAAAATGGATGCGCCTAAAACAATTGAACTACTTTGTATTTTTAACTTGCTAAAAATATCTATTAACATATTCGTGCTGTAAATGAATCAACATCTCTTAAATACCGTATCCAAAACCTCCTGGAGTTATATATGCAGAAGACGATAGCGCTTTGAGGAATCTCATCCTCCTTCAAACAGTTGTGACGAAAGGTAACAAAAATAAATGGGATGCCGGCCTCTAATGCGATTTCCCGATATGATTATCCACAATATCTAACAAGAGTGTTTATTAGCTTGTTGTATTTTGTAATAGCCTTTCTTTTTCCTTATGATTTTCCATTATACTATTATTGACTGTTGAATAATCGCTGGATGACATATCAGAAGTGTCATCATTTGGTTGTATTAACAGAACAGCCCAATTGTTTGAAAGAGCTTTGACTGGATAGTACGCTACTAGCATCTCGGTGCCGTTAACCATTTCTTTAACTGTGCCTGACTTTCCAGTAATAGCATTTTTGAATCCTTGCAAATTGGCAAATGTTTCGTTTCGGGTAGATGATTGTAACTCTGAGTTAGCAACCACCTGACCAAGATTGTCAACATATATTATGCGTTGGTTGTTGGTCAGATTCAATGACTGAAGGCTCTTGTTAAATTCACTCATATTCAAGCCACCTGCCCATATTCCTGCTAAAGATCCATTTGTTCCTGAATAGATAGGCACTGCCATCACTGCCTGATTCTTTCCGGTGGATGCAGATACTATTACATTACCCAAGAAGGTATCATTATTAGCTATCACTCCCTTGTAATAGTCTCTAAATGCGAAATTGGATTTAGAGAGATTCTTCTGAAGAGAAAATGGTTCCTCAATATATATATCACCATTTGGCATCAAAAAGAACACCACTTGAAACTGTCCATACTTTTCCAAAATGTCTTTTGCTACTTGTCTTTTAAGGACATCTGCATTTTGGGGAATTCCTTTTAGCTGTCCTGTTGGTTCATCAAGCATATTTACGGAGGTTAAATTTTTAACTTCTGGGAACTTACCTGTGAGTTCAAGTGTTATCGCGGCTTTTTCAAGTTGGTTTTCCATATCTTGTGCTAAAAGTTTTAAATAATTCTGGCCTTGAAATGTATTGTTTTTAAAAAAAGTTGTGTTGTTGTTGTTTCCATTCATTTCAGGTGAACCCTGTGCACTAAAAGGTGTTTGTGTTCCTAAAGATATTGCTAAAATGAATAAAGCCAAACCCGCGATTCCATATATTACATTTTTAGTCCCAATGTTTTTGTTTTGCATAGATAATCTCCTATACACAAAGACGATGTAATAGATAGGTCTTTCTTTTACTTGAAAGCTGATTTAATCATGTATCAGATGTAACCCATAAAACCTTTTGTCTTAATTCAGGTGATGGCATAATATTAGACTAGTAGGATGAATTGTAATTGATTAATTAAAATACCTAAGGTAAGCTACCTTAAATTAAGGAGACATCCGAATTACAGGTAGTTGGCTATGTAGTAATGGTACAATTAAAGAATTGGATCTAATCCTCAACAAAATTTCGCACTTAAAGTAGAGTTTCAAGAAATGCTAAAATTCAATGGGTATGTTTTTGGAGAAGAATCATTTCCAAAAAGGCCGTACTCTTTTGTCTTTCCATTTATGAGGCTCTATCTAATAGTGGATTGATTTCGTGGATGATAACGGTAGTTCAACTCACTTTCTCCTCAGTAAATACAAGTTGATACAATGTTCTCTCAACCTTAGCCACATTAGCAATATCATTCATTTGTATTATAGCATTAGGATCGTTAAGCATTTTTTCAATTGCATCTTCATTTTCCCATTGTACATAACTCATTACCTTTTTTCCATCTAAACTCTTGTGAATTCTTGTTAAAAGGAAACCATCATGTTTACTTAATATCTGTTTGGAAGAATTCTCAAGTATGTCGACTACTTTTTGTTGCTTTGCAGCGTCTTCAACCTCAAAGTTATTTATTAGAATGATGTTATTTTTTTCCATTAAATTATTCAGTATATTATTAGTCTTTAAGCTAATCCATTGAATTGTTAATCAAGTATCTCATTATGCTGTCAGTTGCACGTGAATTTGCGATACCAGTCGATGATAAGTATGTGGTAAGAGCTGTTGCTTCATT
>DATEOO010000123.1:0-2246 GCA_035274085.1 Candidatus Nitrosocosmicus sp. | reverse complement strand
TAGCAGAGCACTAATGTCACCAGCAGAGTATTTTTTGAAAAAAATCTTTATGAGAATATCCTGCTAGGTATCATTTGTCCAGTAAGAAAGGATGGCATCCGATATCTTCCTATTAGAAAAAGTTGTGATGACCTGTCTAATTCAAGTCCTACAATCTTCAATTAAGGACGTAGAATTAAGATTCGAAAGGATTGCCGACATCAAAAATAGTTTGACTACACCTCTTTTACATTTTGACGGATAAAAAAAGAGACAATTTTTGATCGCTGATTTGCAGCTAAGGTAAAATCCTTGACATTGTTCTAGGAAATAATGTCACATCTTTAATGTCGTCAAAATCTAAAATCCACCTTAACAGTCTCTCCAAGCCTAGACCAAATCCTCCATGTGGTACTGATCCGTATTTTCTAAGATCCAAATACCATGAATAGTCATTCGGATTTAGCTCAGTCTCTCTCATCCTGTTGGTCAACTTTTCAAGATCGTCCTCTCTAATCCCACCTCCTGAAATCTCACCATATCCTTGAGGAGCCAAAAGATCCACCGCCAGTCCTGTCTTCTCATTTAACGGATCTTGTTTAACGTAGAAGGGTTTTATGCTCAAAGGGTAATTTGTTACAAATAAAGGATTAGATCTATCTTTTGTTAATTCTCTTTCTGATTCAAGATTTAGATCGTCTCCCCATTCAATTAGCCTGTCTTTCCCATCATAATCTCTGATTTTGCATTCAATGGACCTCAAATAATCTATTGCTTTGTCATAAGTTATTTTTTCAAATGGAATTGAAATTTCATCTAATTTCTTTGCTGTGGCAGGATTCAAAAATTCCAGTTCTCTTTTATTGTGTTCCCTGATCTGGGTTATAACGTTGAATATTAGTTTCTCTTGAATTGTAATAAGATCGGTCAAATTTATCCATGGTGCTTCAGCTTCTAAATGGGTGAATTCTGCCAGGTGTCTTATGGTCCTTGACTTTTCGGCTCTAAAGGAGGGGCTAATGGTCCAAACAGGACCTAAGCAGTATATCATAGATTCGAGGTATAGCTGGGAACTTTGGGATAAGTATGCTTTTTCATTAAAATATTTCACCTCAAATAGAGTCGATCCTCCCTCAACCGAACTCTGAACAAGTATTGGTGGAGTTACTTCCATCCAATCTCCAGTAGCAAACCATTCTCTGGAATATTTTAATAATGAATTTCTTAGCTTTCCAACATTTATCATTTTTCTTGTTCTAAGTGATAAATGCCTAAAGTCAAGTAGGATCTCGTCACTCTGATACTCTCCTATAGGATAGTCCGCATTGGCTATGTTGAAAATTAATATTTTGTCAACTTTTACCTCATATCCACCTTCAACTGCTCTTGGATCTTTTTCCAATTTTCCTTGTATCTCTATGGAAGATTCAATCATCAAATCTTCGCATAACTTAGAAGGACATATAGCTTGAATAATGTCTCCTCTATCATCTCTTAGTATTATGAAGGTTTTTTCTTTCTGCTTTCGTAGCCTATGGACCCAGCCTCTTAATAAAATGGTCTTTCCTATATTATCTTCTGTTCTTAGATCTGCGATCCGCTTAAACAATACATGCATTGTTACTGAAATATTTTATTTATCTTTGCTCTGCCACAATGAGTTAGTAAGAGGATCTTCAAAATACATACTCTATCTAGATTGTTTTGAAGTATTGTATTATTTTATAGACATACTACATTCACAACTGTGCGCGATGCACCGTGTCTTTATATACAAAGAACCTTCTTTCTTATGTACTATCTGACCAATGCTTCTTTCGTATTTCATCTTTCGTCTAGGCTTTATAGATTATTTTCTCCATTATTGTTATAAAGGAACAGAGGTTTGGTTGAATGTAAGGATTGTTAATTTTTTCCCAAACAGAATTCCGTTTTTTCTCCTAGTTAAATTTATAATTGTCATCTTTTTAATATTAAACTGCTTTTTTGAATGATTAGTATCATCTATATTATATTATCACTACCATCAAAGCTAAAAAATCACTAAAACATATCTATTGGTCTTAGTATTGCTCCGTTTTTATTTTTTAAATTTATTAATAATTTAGATAAAATGAAGAATAGAAGCCGCCTAGAAATTATCGCAATGATCCTTGAAACAGTAGGTGATAACGGTGCAATACAGGCTAAAATCATGTATAAAGTATATCTTTCTTTTCTTCAAATGAAAGAGTACTTGTCTCAACTTATGAAAAACGACTTGATCA
>DATEOO010000122.1:0-10096 GCA_035274085.1 Candidatus Nitrosocosmicus sp. | reverse complement strand
ATCATAGTGAACATCACCATTAGTTCAAAAAAATTATTCATCTACATAATAAATTAAATTATTTTTTTTAGAATCTTGAGAGCTTAAACCGATCAACGTTTTCTCGAGTTTGTTATCGTCAGGTGTGTCTCCATTTATGTTGCCTGGCAGGATCAACGTCAAGTTTATATCCGAACTGAGTACATCACTAAGCTCTTGGTTAGCGGTAGTAATGTAAGGCCTTAATGCTCCTCTAAAAACTTCTGACCTCGCACGGACTTCACCGCTGATTTTCTTTCCTACTGGCGAATTAGGGCCTACTATAATGATATTTCCATTAGATCCCTTAAATAATAAGGGATCATCTAATGCTTGGATTGTAGTCATTGATAAGACTGATTTAGTTGCAATCAAGTGAGGTATATTTATGAATTTATCTACCAAGCTATCCCATTCTTTACGATCAAGCGTTGTTAATCTATTATTGTAGTCGTAACTACCAGTAAAATGTATGACTGAATCCACCCTGCCATATCGTGAGTTTATGGTATTGAATATTTTCTGTACTGCGTTTTCATCACCCAAATTAACAGCATGATGATGAAATCCTTCAAAAACCTTATTGACATTCGGAGATTGCTCATCGTTTTGAGTAAGGATTATTAGTTGTTTTACGTTTAGACCGTTAATCATCATTCCAATTTTTTTGATAAAGTCTAACATATTCTCGTCGGTAGAGGTGGTCGTAATTAAAATTGTTTTACCCGCTAAAGTCTTAGTCGGATCAATTTCTATAGTCCTTTCAACAATCGGCCTTACCGGGTAGAAAACCCTGTCATTTGGAATGACTTTTCCGTTTAATAACTTGCTGATTTCATCACTTGCTAAGTAGCCTACCATGTCGGCTACATCATCCTGAGATAAAAATTCGTTATCAACTATCATCTTCTTAGTATTGTTCTGCACCTTTTCTGCAATTTCTTGTATCTTAGCAAGGAGTTCCTTTGCCAAGGTTTGTGTTGAGGCAGCATCTAGATTATTATATTTTTGTGCTAGAAAAGTTGCTACCTTCTTTGACTCATTGTCGATTATTTCAGGCTCATCGCCTAAATATGGTAACAAAGCAGTTGAAATCTCTTCGATTTGTTTACTACTAAAACTATTAAAACCTCCGACCCTTAAAAATTCTGCAGCTGCCTTTGGATATACAGTTTTATAAATTCTGTCTGAGTGGACAGGGCCAGGATTTGTTGCAACTGCCCTTATGCCTTTCTCAACTAACTCCCATGCAAAACATTCTGAGAGTCTATTTTTTGCGCCCTGTGCCGCGGTATAAGGTGTTCTAAACCTATAAGGTCTCTGTTCATATTTGTTTTCCTCTGTGAAAAAGGTGGAAATTGTAATTATCCTGCCAACCTGGCTGAGTACTTTCAAGGCGCTAACACTAGTCCAATAAGTACCAGTAAGATGTATTGAGACGCAATCTTTAAACTCTTGATAACTCGAATTAGTAAAAATTTTGACTGGACCAGAGACCCCTGCATTATTTACAATGATATCAATATCACCAATATCGGTGCTTATTTTGTCAAACATCTTATTGATGGCTTCATAATCGGAAACATCTACCCCTGCATAATAAGTTACAGATGATTCAAATTTTTCATCCTTGATTATTTGTTTTAAGATATCTGATGCTTCTATCAATGGTTCTTTTCTCCTTCCTAAAATTATGATATTGTAACCCAACTTAGCAAATTTTCTAGCCACAGCTTGACCAATCCCTGTTCCGCTCCCTGTGATCAGTATTGTTTTGTTACTCTTACTCATCTTAATATTTATTGACAGATAAAACTCTAATATTAATTGTTTATCGCTGGATGCGTTTTTAAATGAATAATTCACATATTTTGTAATTAGTATTCAGCTTGCCTATTATTATAATAAAACTTTATAAAATAAGTATCATTTCAGTGATAATATAGAAATGGGGAATTATGAAATAATAACAAAAATCATGGTATTGGGGGTAAATAATTAAGTGAAAATAAAATTCGGTTTGACATTTGGTCTAAACGTCGCTAGATTAGGACTCGATGAAATGCAGGTAATAACCGCCGCTCAAATTGCAGACAGAACTAACTTTGATTCAGTATGGGCAATGGATCATACAAATGTCCCGCAATGGAAAAACGCCGTAGTAAATGACGCCTGGTTGATGTTGGCAGCCATTGGATCAGTGACAAATAACGTAGAGTTAGGGACGTGTGTTACAGACGCCATCAGGAGACACCCCTCAACAATCGCTTTGTCGACTGTGACTCTTGACCGGATAACAAGAGGAAGAGGCATATTGGGAATTGGTGCCGGCGAAGCTCAGAACGTGGTTGATTTTGGCATCGAATTCAGTAAACCTGTGTCAAAATTTAAGGAGCAATTGGAAGTAATTGAAAAACTATTTGAATCCAATCCAGACAACCATGTTAATTATCAGGGGAAATACTACAGCCTTGTTGAAGCCTGTTTGCAAGCAAAACCGATCAGGAAGCCACGACCGCCTGTGTATATTGCTGCGGGTGCACCAAAAACGCTAGAGCTGTGTGCCACTTATGGTGACGGTTGGATCCCTATTGGCTATACTCCGGCCCTATTTGAACATCATGCAAATGTTATTAAAGATCATGCAAAGAGGCTTGGCAGAGATATATCCAATTTCGAGTTTGCAAATGATGTCGATGTTTATTTTTCACCAGACGGCGAAGCAGCATGGGAAAAGATGAAAAAAGCAGTTAAGGTAAGCCTTTACAAACCTGAGTTATTAAAAGTTCATAATATCCAGCAAGATTCCGAGTTTGATTTTAGGAGATACTTTACAGAATATGCCATGAACAAACCTGAATTAATGGAAGAAATGAAAAAAGCATCGTTACAAATCCCGGATGATGTGGCACGAACTGCTATCGGAGTTGGCAGTCCAGATGATGTAATAGAAATGCTGGAACGATTTATTAAGGCTGGTACAAACCATTTCATAATTCGCTTTTGGGGTGAGGGGCTTTACCAAAATATAGAGACATTTGGAAATAAGGTTGTCCCCTATTTCAATGACATCCAAAAATAAATATTTTTAATTGTGTTTCAAAAATAAATATCTAAGGATTTAGTTTTTGGAACCTTCTTAAATTCTTTCTTTATTGTCCTGCTTCCCCTTTTTATTGATTCTGCATCATACCCCAGTTTTAGTAAATAATTAGCGAATTCTTCCTGAAATCCGTGAAATGTATATATCTTTCGAGGATTACATTGTTTCACAACTTCTAGCAACTCATTATGATCACAATGATCGCTAAAAGGTATCACATAATCCAAGTTCATCATGTTTCTGTAATTTCGATTTATTGCCCATCCGCTGAAACCTATGGTAATTGCGCCATATTTTTCCTTGTAATGAGATAGCTTGGCATTCTTGCCATTAGTTAAGGGATGTATCATTATCCATGGTCCATTATCCAATAAACCCAGTTCCGATGCACTAGACAGTGATATGGAATCTTCTAATGAAACTCCAAACTGCTCGTACATTTGATTGAATTTAAATATTTCGTCATGAACAATGAGCGGCTTCCAGGCGCCAAATAATGAAGTAAGGATCTGAGCCTTACCCAAAGAATATCCCATTAAGATCACTGGAATGCCTCTACTATACATTTCGGAAATTAAAGAATTTACATGATGGGTTATATGTTCCAATGGAGGGAAAATATACTCGGGTTTTCCGAATGTTGTTTCAATAATAAGAGTATCGGCTTTTGGAATAGTTGTCTTTCTGAGAAATGCTCTATCTCTCATAGATAAGTCTCCAGTATAGAAAATCTCGTTTCCCACTAAGAGACCTCTTGACCCTAGTATATGGCCAGTATCAACTAATGTCCAGTCATCTTGATAATGAATCCCCTTCTCAAAGGAGTACCCACGCAAGCTTGCTATTGCAAAGGTTTCAGGGGAACAAATAATCTTATTTCTCAAGTTGTATTTTTTGATAACGGACTTATTTAACATGTGATCGATATGTGCATGAGAAATGAAAACATAATTTTCATCTAAGATTTGCCTCGGATCTAAATATATTTTTTTTTCCTTGTTTTTAAGTACAATTTGATGCTTTGTATCCGAAGTGATTTGATATTGCAATAGTAGATCATCTCCACTGAGCTTATTTATTTAATATCATTTCAATTATTTGAATACATTAAAATTAAATTTATATTGAATCAAAAATAAGAAAGTGAATCAATTCAAGATTATTTATGTTTTGCTTGATGGAATAGGCGATCTTCCACATCCGGATTTAAATTATTTGACTCCACTAGAAGCGGCCTATACACCTAATCTCGATAAGATTGCTAGAATGGGAGTTTCAGGACAGGTTGTCAGTGTTGGAGATGGAATTGCTCCCCAGTCTGATATTGCAGTTTTTAACATGTTAGGTTACAACTTTAAAGACGTTGAATATTTTGGGAGGGGGGTAGTAGAATGCATAGGCTGCGGAATAGATTTTATGGAAGGAGATCTAGCATTACGAGGCAACTTCGCAACCATCGATCCTACCAGTAAGAAAATTCTCGATAGACGTGCCGGTCGAATCGTGACTGAGGCAGATTCTTCTGCAATTTGCAATCTTGTCAGAGATAATGTTAAAATCGAAGGGATAGAATTCTCAATAGAACCTACCATAGGACATAGGGTAGTATTACGTTTCAGGAGAAAGGGTACAACATTAGGCGAGAAAGTTACCAATACTGATCCTGCATATGACAAGAAAGATGGAATTGGTATTGCATTGGATACTTCCGGAGGTGATATCTATGTTACAAGATCAAAATCAGAGAATGCAAATTCCCAACTATCTTCTGATATCATCAACCAGTTTTCTGATCAAGTAATAGAGACTCTGGATAGTTGCTCTACAAATTCAAACAGGAAGGAAAAAAATTTACTGCCAATAAATTGTATTTTATTGAGAGATGCTGGAAATAGATATCCTCATTTACAGAATATTAATGATAAATATAATCTAAATTTCGCTTCTCTTGTTGATATGCCAGTGGAAATCGGAATCTCACAAATTCTGGGAATGACTGCATACAACTCTGGCTCTCCAGATGAATATGAATTGAAGGCCAGTGAATTACTAAAGATAATTAACAATCACGATGTTTTTTACGTCCATATTAAAGGTCCTGATGAATTTGGACACGATGGGAATGCTAAAGGAAAGAAAAGAAATATAGAGGATATTGATAAACGCTTTTTTAAAAATGTTCTAGAAGGAATAAGCACACTCATAGGAACACAAATCTATTTCATAATTTCAGGAGATCACTCAACACCATGCATCAAAAAAGCACATACCGATGATCCAATACCATTAATCGTTTCTGGCCCTAGTATTATAACAGATTCTACAACGAGATTTACGGAATCAAATTCCAAGAAGGGATCATTAGGTAAAATATATGGATATCAAGTTTTAGATACTGCCATCAAGAAATTAAAAAACCTTGAAAGCTGATCTCATAATTCAAATTGTGGGTTTAAATCTTAATAATGCTCCTATTTTTCCAAGGCTTTGAATTTGGGCTCCCTCTTCAGTCTTTGAAGAAATTATATCAAGCTTTGTTCCAGCTAAAGAGGCATATTCCTCCAAATAGTCTATGAAATCCTTTTCATTTATTGTGTAGTCCTGCCCGCCACATTTAGAACAAGGAGTAGAAATTATATTTTGTTTTGTTTCAACTAGCTGGTCTCTTTCAACTATTTTTTCATATCTGAAATCGCATTTCCTGCAAATTACTTCGAGGTATATCAAATCAATGTTATCGGTTGCAATAATAGAATCAATTATTCCCGCCTTTAGATTGTTTACTACATCATTCAAACCATATATTCCTAAACCCTTTCCAGAAAAAACCTCACTCATGAATTTTTTCACTATTTTCTTCTCCTCCATGGATCGGAATTCTGACATTATTCCCTGATCATTTATTTTATCTATGATTTCCCTTACGCCTTCGTCGCCTGAATATGAGGTATCTAAAGTAGCTACGATATTATTTTGTAGTCTATAGTCAAGATATTCCTCCCTAACAAAAGTCTCTTTCGTAGGCCCCGGGCCTCCAACAATTAGGCCCTTGACCGTATATTCATCAATAAAAATTTTTTGTGCATAATTTGCAACACGATGATAATATTCATTAAGTTCGTTATCTCTAAGGCGTTCAAACCTTCTCGCAGATTGTCCTCCCTGGCGGTGTTTACCTGAAACCCCAGAAGTCAAAGTCTCAACTGTTTCCCACCTATCACCAGTCAAAATTCCCAATCCAGCCTCTTGAGTGTCTATAGATATAATGGCAATAGTGCGATCGTCCTTTAACATTTCTTTGATATGATCTATCCAAAAATGGTCGTCGCATCTATACAGGTTAATCTGTACTGGTTTTGGGGGTACTACCGTGTATAATTCTATTTTTTCAGTTCCCAAACCTTTTCCTGTAGGAATAGCCCCACAGAAAATAACTAATCCGTTCTCAGGAGGCTCCTTATATAATTTCAATTGTTCCATTGTCTTGTTAAGCGCATCTTGAACATGGTTTCTGGTCAAATCTGATTTAATGTTTGATGCAGTTCCGGCTTCATTTCTCAACTGTGCTAAGACGTCATAGATTGGCCTTTTTGGCGGAATGTATACAGTAACTAATTCAGTGCCATGACCAGTTATCTTAGAAAGGTCATTTAACATTTTGGTTAGCTTATACTTTTTTACCGAATCCCATTTTTCGTCGCTGTTTGACTGAGGCACAGATCTTATTTGCCTTTACTTAATTTAATTTTTGACAATTGTTCGTCGTTACAAAGAGCAGGCCAAAATGAAAATTACGGGAAATCACATTTTGCAAAATATTTTACAAAAACGTTATTTTGTCTAATTACCGTGGGTGTTTACCTGATTTCTTATATTAAGAATCATCAATTTTGCAAAAAATGGTTACATAATACTTATTTAAAACAATCTAGTGAACTTTTTAGGTAGAAAAGTTGTCGGAGTTAAGAAAGGATTACTATGTTCAAGATAAATTTGTTTTAATACCCAATAATATTGATCATATAGACAAAAAACCTGAAATCATTTACAATAAGGAACAATTTGGTCCTGTCGCTAACGCCCAAATATGCCCATATTGCCCTGGATCTACAGGAAATTGCAATAATCTAGTTTTATCCTTTGTGGTGAAGGAGGGGATATTGCAGAGATTATACGATACAACGGATGAGGAAAATGAGAACTGGTCAATCCGCGTATTTGAGTGTACTAATCCTATAGTAACTTCACACTCAAATCAGCAGTATTCAGATAGACCTTTCTATAGAGAACCAGCTTGCGGGTATGATCTTATAATTGTTCCAACCCCCAAACACAATATTGCTCTATCAGAATTGTCCATTGATCAATGGACCAATTTGTTATTGGTTCTCCAGGACCGAGTCAGATGGTTGTATAGCCAACGTGGTGTGACTTATGTTGCCATTTATGCCAGTCGTGGAACAAATGGAGTCAGCAAAATAAAACATCCTCATTTCCATATCACAACATTTTCCTCAATCCCGCCGATAATCGAAAAAGAAGCAAAAACCTTTCACCAATCTATGAACGAAAGCGGGAGTTGTCCCGCTTGCAATATGATAGAGTCTGAAATGAACGGCCCAAGACAGTTGTTCTCTACTAATAGTTTCATTACCTTAGTTCCCTGGGCACCCACGTATAATTATGAATTTTGGATATGTCCACGAAAGCACTCTACCTTTTTTTCAAAGGTAAGCCAGAAGGAAATAAATGATCTAGCATTAGTGATTTGCTCGTCCTTGCGCGGGATGGATAAAATTCTAGGTAAAACTGATTTCAGTATGGCTTTTCATATTTCTCCTGAGAAAAAAAATAGTAGACAACTACACTGGCACCTAGAAGTTTATCCCCTAATTACTTCTTGGTCTGGTTTAGAAAGAGGGTTTGGGATATACGTTAATATACCAAATCCTGAGGATTCAGCCAAAATACTGGGAGAAGCCTCAAGAAAGGAATTGGCAAATTTGATAGGAGTACATTAGTAATCTCAGAGACAATATTAAAATATTGTAACTTTTAAAATTAAAATATACAAATGTTAAGAGCCGGAGAATGGTTGTCTATTGCAGTTTTGGGTCTGGTTGTTTTGTTCATCTTTAACTCAATTGCCTTCTTTACTTTTTTGATAGGGCCACAAGGTACTGGCCCAACGACTACCGTCGAACCCTCTACTGCCTATCTTCAATTCATCTTTATGTCGCTGGCACCTGCAATTGGACTTTCATTTTTTACAAACGTATTATCGGAAGGCTCAAGACTATCCTCCTTACTAGTATTAGTATCTGGAATTTGCTTAATATTCGGGATGATCTATATAACCACATTAATTCCTATGATAACTGAAATTGATTTACCATCATGGGTTACCTATGCACCATGGTTATTTTCAGGTTTTGGTATAGTAATGGTAGCTATGGGATACATAAACTATAGAAAGAGGGTATACATATCCACCAAAAATAAAGAGAGCTAACTATTCAAAAATGGAGAAAAAATGATAATGGGGCAAATAAACCAATCTTCTAGCAAAACTATTGAGACTAGTAAGAAAAGTATAAACAAAAAATTTGATTCGCTAAAGATAAATAAGGAGTTTCTTCCAATTAGGATCAACAAAGGCAATTTAGAAACAATTTTTTCAAAAGATAATGATTTTAATAAAGCTTTAGCTATTGTAATTGGCACTAAACCAGATTTCTACAAGCAAGCACCACTATTAGTAGAATCAGTTAAAGCGGGTTTACCTTCATTCATTATTTCTACTGGACAACATTATGATGAACTGCTAGGTTACGGGATCAAGGAATTTGACTTGGAGAATTCAATAGTCTGTGATTTGCAGATACGTGGGGATCTGATGGAAAAGTCTAGCGATTTAATCATGAAATTTGGGTACTTTGGTAGATATTTAAAGAAAAAATACTTTAGCAACCCAATTCTGCCGATTGTGCATGGTGATACTCTAGTAGCAGGAATTGCAACATTGTCCTGGGTTTTTGGACTAGGACAAAAGGTCGGACAAAATGAAGCTGGACTTAGGTCAATGAGCCCGACTATTATCAAAGATATAAAGATGAATCATAATCCTACCGGCCTTGATGTAGAAAAATTTATTACTAGTCAGTTGGCATCACCCTGGTTCCTAACAAGGGAAGAACCATTTCCCGAACAAATTGATACTTGGGTATGTTCTTCAGGAACAAAGTTTTTCTTTGTACCTACTAAACTAAACAAGGAACATTTACTTAGGGAAGGTTATCCAGAAGAAGACATTCATATAGTTGGGAATTCAGTTGTAGATGCCATTGGTCTCAAAAGGCTTAAAAAACCTGCGAAAAGTATTTTTGAAATATATCCTCAATTAGAATCCGGAAATTGGATCAGAATGGATATTCATCGAAGAGAAAATCTAACGAATCATCGATTTAATGCTATAATAGGGGGTTTAGTAGATTTGATAAAGGCCTCAGAATTCAAAGTAGTTTTAGTCTTACTGAATGCAACCATTTCTGCATTAAATAGGTTTAATCTTTACGATAAACTCAAAGATCTAGAAAAGACATATGCCGATAAGTTTATGATGACTGAATTGTGGAAAGAATATGGACACGTTGTCGAATTTTTGGACAGTGGAAAATGTTGGGCAGAGATTACTGACTCAGGATCATTGCAAGAAGAATTATTATACTTCCCAAAGGTTAGCTCCTTTACCGTAAGATTCAATACTGATAGGCCAGAAACAGTCTTTGAAGCTAGAGGAAATCTTCTAGTCCCTCCGATAAACCGAATGTGGTTACCAAGAGTGATTACAACGACATATAAAAAAGGGATGGATTATGGATTTAATTTTAGGAAGAAAAAACAAATCTATGGAAAACCCGGAGAAGTATCCAAGAAAATAGTAAAAATAATGCAAAAAGAATTTGAGAATAAAGA
>DATEOO010000121.1:0-2859 GCA_035274085.1 Candidatus Nitrosocosmicus sp. | reverse complement strand
TCATCATTACTATGGCACTGAATGGTTCTTAAGTATTTTGCAGGTGTATTCAGAGGAAAATTTATGAAATAACATGCATGTTAAGGCTCAACTCTTTCAATGTACCCTAACGTCTTCTGAAATGGGAAGTTAACATTCAATACATTAAGATGTCCCATTTGCAATCCATATTCTTATTTTTTATTGAAAGTTACTATTTTTAAGGAATATGTCAAAGTTAAAGATTAGAACCAAGACGATTCAATTACAGTATTATCAAGTAGAATTTCATTGAATATTGATCTCAAATTTCAGGGTACTTTAAGTTAATCTGAAAATAAAGATTAATTCTGATAGAAAAGCGTTCACATCAAATTCAATATAGGCCAATAAATCAAATAAACTTAAACCTTGGCTAATCACGGTCGACGATTTATTTGTTTTTATATCGTATAGAAGCATGTGATCCTCATGAACATGGAAGAGATGGCCACTGATATAATTTCTAAAACAATAATGCAAGTCCAAGCGAATCCGCAAGTTGTAAGAGAAAATGGATGTGCGGCTTGTCACGTGTTGTTCGTATTGGCAAAAGAAATGAATATAAATGAACAAGCTGCTTCAGATTTACTATCAGAAGCTTTAAGCCAATCACCAAATTTAGACGATGAATTTATTGCAATGGTAGAAAACATACATATGAAAAAAAGGATGATGGGAAATATATTTGCGATCAAAACCAGGGAAGCTAAAGACCAATATATATATTCTAATTTTAAGAATACTATTGCTGAGTTACATTCTGATATGATAAATTATGGACCTGATGTTATCCTCCGAAAATTATTGACTTCATTCATATCTTTAGAAATAGCAATGAATATTGGGATAGATTATCATGCCTCGACCGAAGAACTCTATCATTTTATGAGAAAAAATCAACAAGACACGAATAAGGAATTGTTAGTATTTATTAATCAATTTTATCAAAGAATTCTTAACAAG
Organism: Candidatus Nitrosocosmicus sp.; assembly: GCA_035274085.1. Taxonomy (GTDB): domain Archaea; phylum Thermoproteota; class Nitrososphaeria; order Nitrososphaerales; family Nitrososphaeraceae; genus Nitrosocosmicus. The sequence continues at coordinate 1,875 of DATEOO010000121.1, read as the reverse complement.
TAAATCAATTACAAATGAAACCCTTTTGGTCTGTAATACTTTGATATCAGTATAATCAATTCACCAAGCGACCAAAGTTTGACAATTTTGTTATCCATTTTGAGATATTTACCGAATCCACCATAAGAAACCCCCATTTGTAGAATGCATGGTTACTTTAAAAAGCTCATCAATCCATGATGCTATGAACATTTTATAATAGTAAAGATTTGGTTTTAAATTCTAATAAAGCAATTTGATATTATATTCTAATTACGGATGTTGGTTATTCATATCGAAAGGTGTCACTTCATATCAATCGTATTGAGCTCGCGCTAAAATCAGCAGATCCTGAATAAAATTGCAGTTAGTAATCGATTTTAAATAGGATCTTACTTTGAAAATCAATAAATTATCAGGTTGTATTAAGTTTGCGTTAAATATTTTAAAATGATATAATGAGATTAAATAATGAGATTAAATAATTACATCCTATTCATTTATCAAATTTCTAAAATACCATCTGAATAGGACATGTTATTACCTCGTATATTGCCCTTTTAGTAATTGATGTTGCCCTAGAAGAGTACACCCGTATCAGCTCGTCTTAAATGCTCATCAATTCCGTTCATTGTAATTTTATATTCGCTATCCCCTATTCGGGAAACAAATCCTCCTACAATTAGATTTTCAAGCGCTATTTCAAAATTTGAAGATCCCATGGTGTCTGTCAATTTTTCGCGTAATTCACTATCACTTATTAATGGAGTTTGTTCGTTTGAGAGTGTAGATAATTTTTCTAATATTCTATCTTCAATTTTCGGAATTGACGAGTTGTTATCATCAGGATTTTCTGCCTTATCCATGATTATAAATATCCAATCTATTCATATAATTGCTTTTAACTGCTAAAACATTTTCATGTATCTTTTACAGTACCACAGTCAAAAATTCAAATATTGCAATTCTTGAAAGTATAAAGGTCATTGATAATTTAGCTTGTTCTGTGGGTTGCACCCCAAGAATCAGTGAAGGTCAAATTAATCAGAAGATATTTTAATTCCATTATCCATTAGTAAGGGTTCGTTGTGTACTCTTATTTGAAAACTAGAACAAGAACCCTGTTGCTTACCGATATTGGAATAGACCTAGGTAAACAAATACAGACAACAAAGGGAAAATGGCTGATCGAATAGGATCAATAGCTAGCAAATAATTCATTCGAGCACAAGGAAATATTTCTCTTTGCTAGATACAATAATAGGACCAATAAGATTAGACCGGTACTAGTATATCGTTTTCAATAGACACTTTTATTTAAGACTACTTCATAATAGGTGATAATAGATTATCAATTACCTTTGATTTTTGTTAGTTATTTGCTACCTATTATTAGATGTCTTACCAATGTCTCAAGAGTAAGACCTTTATACTGGGATCACGATAATGTTATTATGTGTATAAAATGTGAATTATTGGATATTATTAGCAACTTAAAGAAAGAACAAAATAAAGAATTTGCATTACCCCTGAAGAAATTATCCGAACGGCTAAAATCAAACGGACTTAAGAATATTTAATCATAAACCCATAACTAAAGACTGATGAATAGTTCTTATCGATATCAAGTTATTGGAGAAAGAAAACTGTCCAGTGAGGAATTGAAATTCAATATCAAAGTGTTTTTAATCTTCCCGATTTTAGTGTATTGCTTTTCAAATGGGGTTTATCAATGACAAATATTTAGAATATCAGTATAAATTATCTATCTTATCACCATACCGACGGTTAATAAAACGTAGAAGAAAGGTGATTGTAGGGTAACTTTTAAGGTCAATTTTGAGGTAAAATTCACTTTACTTATGATTTACAATTTCTTGAAAGATAGGATAAGTC
>DATEOO010000120.1:0-4883 GCA_035274085.1 Candidatus Nitrosocosmicus sp. | reverse complement strand
TTACGTACTTTATTCTCTCCCCCATTTCTCCGCTTCATTTGGAGGACTTTGCACTAAATATAGGTTCAACGATTCCAAGTATAGCAATTTCGATTATAGCCTTCTTAGTAATAGAACTTTTAATAAAAAAAGTTAAATTGAAAAATAAAGAATATTCTACAGATAAGAAAATGGAGTAAAAAGATGATGTAAAATGTCGACGTTGAAAAAGAGAATAGCAATCTTGGGTGCAGGCTATGCGGGGATCTTTCTTAGTACTAACCTTTCATCAAAATTAGACAAGGATTCAAATGAGATAATACTGATAGATAGGAACAATTATCATCAGCTGATGCAAGAAATACATCTAGTCGCATCTGGTTTTAGAACTGCAGACCAATTGAAAATTCCAATTTCATCATTAATTCAAGGGAAAAATGTACACTTTATTCAAGACGATATACAGAGAATAGTTCCTGACAAGAATCTTATATCTTTGAATTCAGGAGATATCAGATATGATGAATTGATAGTTTGTTTGGGATCTTCCACAAAATACTTCAATATACCAGGTGCTGATAAGTATACTCTTCCTATTAGATCAATTTATGATGCATCAATTATTCATGATCACATTTCAAAAATAATTAGTGATGAAAAGAAAAAACACAATATAGTAATAGTAGGAGCGGGGGCTACAGGTATAAGCCTAGGAAGTGCCTTGGCAGAGATGATAAATGCCTCACCAAATAAAAGTAATATTAAAATAAACATAATCGAGGCCACCTCAACTATATTACCTGGATGGGATATCAGAGTCAAAAATAAAACTGAAGAGATCTTAAAAGACAAAGGTATAAGGATTTTCCATAACTCTCTTGTAGAAAGAGTAGAAGAACGCACTCTATTTCTTAAGGATGGTCTAGAGATTAACTCGTCATTAATAATCTGGACAGCAGGAGTAAGAGGATATAACATAGATATAGAGCCTACAATCGACAAGACCAATGATGGTAGAATAATAGTTAATGAATATTGCCAAAGTAATCAGTATAAGAACATCTACTCTATTGGTGATTTGGCAGCAATGAAAAACTCTAAAGGAACATTATATCCTCCTTTAGCACAAATTGCAGTAAGGCAAGCACGTTATTTGGCAGACAACATGGCAGAATACTATATCAAAGGAAAAAATCCAAAAGAAAAATTTGATTATGAAATAAAAGCTCAAATAATTTCTGTAGGTAGTGACGAATATGTCGGCTTGTTAAATAATTATGTGGTGAGTGGAGATCTTGCAAAGATGATTGATGAATTTACCAAACAAACATACATGAAATCGTTAAAGACTGGCGGGAAAAATATATCTGTCAATTTATATGAAAATGACTTTTTTTCGCAAGTAATGGCAGGTATAACCTTTGCTGGATTCACATTCTTTAAAGGTTTAGAAAAATTAGCATAATATTTTAAGAAAATAGAAGATACTCTACTTTTTCTCTTTTTTTTAGAAGCAAGCGACGGCTTAAAAAATAACACAAATGCAGTTGTTCATTTATGTGGATTCAAATAAGTAACAATAGGATTACTTACTTTTCAATATCCATCTGGTACTTTAAATCACAGAAAATCTCAAAATCTCAACAAGGAAGATATAGAAGAAAAAAATGACTCGATGAACCTTCATGGATGTTTATGTTGATGTTCGTGTCGATGTTCATCTGTGTGTAAGTGTGGATGTGAGTGAGATACACCACCATGGCTATGAGAATGATATATTTTCCTAAAGACAGCGTATAAAGCCGTTATACCAAACGCCGAGGTAATAAACATCACGATGGTGGGACCAGATGAAGAATCCAAAAAGAAACTAGCGTACATGCCACAAAAAGATGCAACCGATCCTATGATAACCGATAGAAATATAACACTTGAAAAATTATTTGATAACATCCTGGCAGAAATGGCTGGACCTACTATTACTGATGCAAGTAATGTTACTCCAATTGAAGACATTGAAACGATAATTATCGTCGCCAAGACAAATGAAAAAAGTAGTTCGATATATGAAGTCTTTATCCCACTTATTTTAGCGCTTTCGTTATCAAAAAAGGAAAAAACTAAGCGTTTATGGAGGAAAAAGAAGAAGGCGCATGAAAGTATTGTTACTGAAACAATAATATAAAGATCTTGTTCGGTAATAGCCAAAATGTTTCCAAATAAAAGTGATTCGAAATTTCTGGTATATCTATTTGTAACACTTACTAGTAACACTCCAAACGCAAAAATAGCGGTGGTAACCAACCCTATTGCAGCATCAGGTTTAATTTTATTTCTTTTGCTTATTTCATAGATTACAAAAGAGGCCAAGTAGCTCCAAACTATTGCTCCAATATAATAGTTCAAGCCTACAATACTTCCCACTATTGCTCCTCCAAAAGCAGCATGTGAAAGTCCATGACCAACATAACTTAGTCCTCTTAAAATAATGTATACTCCAGCTAATCCACAAATACCCCCAAGCAAAACTGAAACTATAACTCCCCTAACAAAAAATTCATAATGAAATGGCAACAGAAGATCAATCAAATGATCTTCACTATTTTATTTTGTAATCTGAAAGTCCATATGTTTTCAGAAGGTTATCTTCTTTCAGGACATCTTGTGGATGACCTTCAGCGATCACATATTTATTAAAACAAATAACCCAAGGAGAGCGATTGGCAATATGAGTTATATCATGAGTGGATAAAATAACTGTCATACCATTGTTATTGAGTGTTTTTAAAATATCAAATATTTTTTCTCTTGAAACATAATCTAGACCTGTTGTTGGCTCATCCAAAATAAGAACATCAGGGTTTCTAATCAATGCCCTGCCCAAAAAGACACGCTGTTGTTCTCCTCCAGAAAGTGCACGAATGTGTCGTTTTTCGTAGCCACTTAATCCTAATATTTTCAAAGTATCTTTTATTTGATTTTTCAATTTTTTGTCTATCCATGGAAGGTAACTTTTGTAGTTCCATGATCCCATTGCTATTACCTCTTGTACAGAAACTGGAAAATTCCAATCAATGGTTTCTATCTGCGGAACATATCCAACAGATGGATAATATAAAATGGAATCACTGTAGTTGCAAATGTACTCGATATCTCCATTCCAAGGTTCGTAAATTTCACACATTAGTTTTAATAAAGTAGTTTTTCCAGAACCACTAGGACCTACTATAGAAACAAATCGACCTTTTGGTATAGACAAATTGACTCCCTCAACTATAAAATTATGATAGGTAAATCCATAGGATACACCAGTTAATTTTAGATATTCAAAGGAGCCCATCTTAATGGTATCATTTGAGATGTTTATTAATATTTAAAAAATTTATGGTGTGTATGTATTTTTAGGATTTATGTTAGATAAGCTACTAGTATTTCCTCCTAATGGATTTATCATGTGCTCCATATTATCAAGCATCATTCCTACATACGTATGGTTAGGACTTGTTAAATTACCAGGCAGTGAGTCATCTCTCAAGGTTTGTACTATATCTACACCAGCTTCTTTTGCTATTTGATCAGTAATTCTATTTGAAAAGACCTCTGATGCAAATATTGCCGGTACCTTTTCAGCTTTTATTTGATCAATCAATTTGGCTATATCAAGTGGTGATGGTTCTGAAAAATCTGATGGTTGCACAGCACCAATCACGGTCATGTTATACCTTGGTGCAAAGTATGCCCAAGAATCATGATATGTTATTAATTTTCTATTTTCGGGTGGTACACTTTGTACTGCTGCTTTTATTCCTTCATCTAGCTGTTTTAGTAAAGTAATGTACTTTTTGGCGTTCTCTGTATAATAATCAGTATTATTGGGATCCATGGCGATTAGCTTATCTTTAGTTAAGTTAGCAAAGTTCATAGCATTTTCCGGATTTAACCATAAATGGGGATTAGGATGGCCCTGTTCTTTAGGAAAACTAAAATCAAATATCCAACCTGTTGAATTAATGGTATCATCAGCAAGCTTTAACAATTGAATGTCTGGCTTGTTCTTCAGGGACTCATTTACAACTTTTTCTATATTATCCTCTAGGAACAATCCGTTAATGATAACAAGATCTGCATTGCTTAATTTTACTATATCAGATGGAACAGGTTCAAAGGTATGTGAATTTACACCTTCTGGAACCAAACCAGTCAGGTTTATTTTATCTCCTGCTATATTTTTAACAATATTAGTTATTGGAGACACAGATGTAATGACATTTAATGTTTTATTGGCTGCATAAACCGAATTCAGAATATTATCTACGCTTGTGGAGGAGACCACCGCTAGCAAAGACAAAAGCATTGTAAACGTAGCTACAAACATTATTTTGGTGTTTCTAAAAAAATTTTCTGACATTCTGAATCTTTATAAATGATTTTATTAATTTTTTTAATAGCGAGTTATTGGTTTTGAGCCAAAAAATGCATTTATAGTAGCATATAAAATCCTGTTAGATCATATCTTTCTGATTTTGCTAAATGAAACATTTAGAACGTTTTTCCTTACTATTCTAACTATGGAATAAATAACGTCACGGATATCATAAACAAATGAGCCTAACAACCGGATTAATAAACCATTTTCACCGGGCAATTTTGTACATCCACCAATAGCTTCTTTTGTTCCAGACAAAATTTCTAGTATTTCATTTTGTATGATGTTTATTTTATCCTTAGGGGTCAGAATATAAACACTACCCAGTATTTCATAGTTATTTAATATTCCAAAGGATCGTATATTTTCCACCTTTGGTTCTATTTTTGCTACATCAATTAGTCTTAATTTATCATCTTGATTTACTGACTTGACTTTCATATAGCAAATATCGTATTCAAAAGATTCATTGCTAGCA
>DATEOO010000119.1:0-2074 GCA_035274085.1 Candidatus Nitrosocosmicus sp. | reverse complement strand
TATAGAGACTGCTATCAATATTAATGCAGGCACTATGAACTTGGGTATTAATGAAAAATCCATTAGGGCTCCAACAGATACAAAAAACAGGGCTGCAAAAATATCCTTTACAGGGTTTGCTAAAACACTTGTCACTGCGTGGGATCTAGACTCTGCTACAAGAACACCTGCAAAAAATGCACCAGCAGCTACAGATATTCCCAATTGAAATGATATAAAAGCCAGTCCAAAAGCAACTCCGACTGCTGCAACGATTAATACATCATGTTGGTTGGTTCTTGCGACAATGTCTAAAAGTTTAGGAATGATCTTTGAGCCGATTATTAATACTCCTGCAATAAAAGCCAGAGTTATTCCTACAGAGACCATAATTTCATTTATTGATATTTCTCCACTTGCTCCGGTCGATTGAAATATCGCTAATAGTGAAATTACAATGATGTCTTCAATAATAGTTGTTCCTAATATTAAAGTGGCAGATTCATCTTTCATCATGTTGAGTTCTCCTAAAACCCTCATTATGATGACAGTGCTTGTTACTGATATTGCGAGTGCAATAAAAAGACTATCGTAAAAACCCAATCCCAATGATAGGGCGACAATAAATCCAATAATTAAAGTTCCGAACGCTTCACTGGAAGCTATGATAATTGCTTTTCTTCCGACATCCCTTAATTTTTGAATGGGAAATTCCATACCTACCGTAAAAAGTAACAGTATTACACCTAGCTCAGCAAAGAGATTAAGAACATCTAGGTTATGAATAAGACTAAACGGTGGACTATAAGGACCGATTATTATACCTGCTACTATGAATCCTATAACTACAGGTTGCTTTAATTTATAAAAAATCAAAGTCATTACAGAGGCAACTATCATTATCACCGCAAAATCCTGTAGTATTAGGCCAATTGGTGCTTCCACGAGCAGAATAGTATATAACACTATTTATAGAGTTCAAATAAAAAATATGGATTTATATCATATTGTTATGACTTTTGGCAATTCTTAGGTTCGGGATCTTATTCTATACATTTTTGATGGACTTTTTCAGTTCAGCTAATAATTCATTTAGAATTTTTTCTCCAGGTCATTATTTGATTTTATCTATTCTCGTATTACAGAATTTTATAAGTCTGTTCTTAAATTATTTGATATAATTGAAATAATTGAATGTGTTAAGTTTTTTATTTGATAATCATTAATTTTTTGATTTATGCCATTAGTTGTATCGTCTGTATGAAGATATTTAACAATGCCTGGGACTTTCTATCTATATTATATGATTATATCATATCATAAGTAATGAAATTTGATATGAACAATTACGATTTATCTTTGTCACACTCAGATATAGGATCTAATAGGCATCTACATGATGCAAAGAATAGTTCTGGATGGTCTGAAATAGATGAATGGGGCCCAGAAAAGGTATTGCAAGTATATGATCCAGACACCGGTATGAAAGGTGTCTTGGTTATAGACAATACATCGACAGGTCCTGGCAAAGGGGGAATAAGGTTTGCGGAAAACGTTACCCCTGTAGAGGTTTTTAAGCTTGCAAGAACCATGACCTGGAAATGCGCATCAGCGGGATTGCCATTTGGTGGTGCTAAAGGAGGAATTATAGCAAATCCAAATAAAGTAAACCAGGTAGAATGGATGAAATCCTTTGCAAAAATGATACGCCCTTATTGTCCTTCGCAATATATTGCAGCCACTGATGTTGGTACAACTGAATTGGATATGGCAGTATTTGCACATGAAATAGGCGATATGCGAGCATGTACGGGCAAGCCACAGGAACTTGGAGGGATTCCGCACGAACTAGGCACCACTGGATACGGTGTCAGTGTTGCTCTAAGAACTACGCTGGACTTTTTAAAAGACATCAAACGTAAAGGACTAGAGGCTTCTAGGCCACTGCTAGATATTACAAACAGTCTAGATAAAAAAAGCAATGATATCAAAGTAGTTATTCAGGGATTTGGGAATGTAGGTTCATTTACTGCAAAGTTTCTAAATGATTTGGATTTAAAAGTTGTAGGTGTTAGTGATGTCTCTGGATTTGTAT
>DATEOO010000118.1:0-5664 GCA_035274085.1 Candidatus Nitrosocosmicus sp. | reverse complement strand
TTCATAGTTGGCTTAGTACAATCCTGAAAAATTCATGTATCTGGCAGTTATCTATCAGTCACTGGAAGCCAGCAAATAGTTTTGGATAAATTAGTTAGAATCCATTCAGGGACCACCTTCTAATTAAATAACAAGTTTAATAAATAATGATATAGAAATAATTTTAATGAGCTGATTTGGAATAGTGGATCATTATGAAATATTAGGAGTTGCTAGTAACGCTTCATCAAAAGAAATAACTTTTGCTTATAGAAGGTTAGCTTTGCAATACCATCCAGATCGAAATAAAACTCCTCTGGCAAATGACATGATGTTAAGAATCAACACTTCTTATAGTATACTCTCCGATCCAAACAAGAGAAGAGAATACGATGTATCTAGAAGTAAAACTGAAATTAAATACTCCCCGTACGATTCTAAAGAAAAAAAGGATAATTTCAATGGTCAATCTGCTAAAAAGGGTAAAAAGAACCCGAGTAACTTGTTTGGAAGGAGTTACGTAAAATATGGCCTAGTCGCTCTGTTAACCCTAAAATTTGTAATACTAGAAATTAGAAAACTGATACAACGAATTTTTTAAGGTTAATTATCTAACGAAAGAAATTGATGGTTTTATCTAAGATAGAATAGTTGGAAAGTGGCATTTTTTGACTGCAGCCGGTAATTAAAGTTGATTTGATGAAAGAGGGGCATATCCGGTAACATATGTTCCTATCTTTTTCTATTTTAATACGATTTCACGCTAGTCGTCATATCAATTTGCTGAATATATCTCAGATAATCCTGTATTGAGAATTAAATTTAGAATCCATATACACTCTTTTAAATACAATTTACAGAGCAATATTGCATGGCGGGATTCTTAATCTAATTAAGGGCTCTAAAGTGGAACATTATCATGATTTTGAAGGAATAAAGTATCATAATTATTTAAATTACTTACTGGTATCCCATACCAAATGCTGTCTTGATCTATGAAAATGAGGATTAAGGTTTGGTTATGGCAGGTAAAATATTGGTTGCAATATCCTCCAGGTACATTTGTATGTGGGGCTCTATATTCCATATTTTCTCACTTTCAAATAAATGCCCATATCGTTGAGAACTTCCCATTAACTCCCTTTTGCCCAATTTGTCTAGGTAGCTACTCTTGATACTAGTTTCAGTGAATCCGTTTTTTCTAGCGAGAGAATCCAAAAGATTATGAATACCTGAGCCATGCTGAGCTGCCTCCTTTATCCTATATGCTATTTCCTTTGGAATACCCAATTGTTCTGCTAATCTACGGTGAACCCGTTTTCCTAAATTGTCATATTTATCAGTACCTCCGTTCTGGATATTTAGTCTCGGGTCGATTCTCAATACTGTATCAATTAAGTCTGGATCGAGAAATGGTTCTCGCAATTCTATACTCTGTGACATGGTTATCTTATCTTCCCTCTCAAGTGTTTCCTTGTATAATAACTTTACATCCTTAATCATATACTCTAAGATCTTATCGTACCCATATTTTTGCACAATTTTAGAATACCATGAGTAACCACCAAAAATTTCGTCAGCACCCTGACCTGTAAGCATGACTCGAATACCTTGTTCTCGTGCTAGTTTTACTGCTGCATAAATTGGGATTGCAACCTCAACTTGACCCATATTATCATCTTCAATCACATTTATGATTTCGGGTATCATTTTTTCAACGTCATTTTCGGACAATTGATTGATCTCTAAATGAAGATCCAGTTTTTCTGCTATCTCTATAGAATTTGTAATATCATTTGAATTCTTAATTCCAGACGTATAACAAATAACATCAGGAACCATTTGTTTGGCTAAATATGCAACAATAACACTGTCAATCCCACCAGAAAAAACAATACCTATGCGATGGAAATCTCTGACCCGTTTTTCAACAGATTGGATTAAAGCATCATTATAAGCATCCAAAGCAGAATCAATATGTTTATAGGTTATTGGGTATTTTGTCCGAATCGACTTACTCGTATTGACCGTTATGGGGTGCAGAGATGTATTGTAAGTATGCTCGTTACCTGTCCTAGAGATAGCCAAGGCATATCCGGGTAATAGCCTTTCTATCTTGTTAAACATTTTGATATTCCACAATGCCTTCTTCTCTGAACCAAACGCGATAAATCGGTCATTTTCACCATAATAAATCTGTCTTACCCCTATGCCATCTCTCACTAAAATGATATTTCCAGTTGATTGTTCTCGTATAGCTAAAACATAGATCCCGTCAAGCTGAAAAACGGTCCTTTTTACCGCCTCTAACAAATTACCCTTTGTTTTTTCATAATGATCCTCAATCAAATGTATAATAACTTCACTGTCTGTCGAAGTTGTAAATTTATGATGGCCTTCTAGGCTTTTTCTCAATTCTCTATAATTATAAATCTCTCCATTGTGTTCCAAAACCAGTTTTTTGTCACAGCTGATAAAAGGCTGTGAACCGCATGAGCCGCCGACTATTGCTAATCGAGAGTGTCCGAGTACATTGTATGCATTAGCTTGTGCAAAAAATAATTTATCAAATGTATTTGAGTACACTATTGCATCCTCAGTAGCCAATCCAACTCCGTCAGGTCCTCTGTTTTTCATACATGTTAACATTTTTTCAATTAATGGTGCTACGTTCTCTCCTCTCTTACTTAAAATTCCTACAATTCCACACATTTTAAAAATTTCCTAAACAATTACTATTATATAACAAGATATAATAATAACCTCATTACTCAAATTTAAGTATTACACTTTATATACTACATATAATTTAGCACTTCATTTAGATCAGGATTGTGAATTATGTTTTTGCTTTGTTTAATGATGTCTTGATCTTTTGGCATGAAAGCAATTCCCAGCCCTGCTTGCTTGATCATGCATATATCTCCCCTCGTGTCACCTATGGCGATTGTATCTTTAATTTGAACACCATACTGTCTAGCATAATGAGTCAAGTGAAATCTTTTGCAAATAGATATATTACATGGGCATCCAATTTTTTCCCACCCAAGGGGCATGTGGATTTCGCCCGTTAGCTTTCTCTCCCTAAGTACTAATTCATTCGCTGAGCAAAAATCTAAATCAAGTTTTTTAGCGACAACTTGAGCCGCTATCGTGTAGCTATCTGTTATGATACCGGCTTTATAGCCATTTTTCCTAAACCAAGTCACAATTTTGTCTGCATTATGCATTATTGGGATAGATTCAATTGATTCAATTATCTCCTTCTCATCAATACCTTTAAGCAGAGAAGCTATTAGTCGGGTTTTTTGATATCCCAACAGGGAGGGGTCAGACTGAATCGAGCTTACTCTAGCGGTTAACCCGAATTTTCTAGAAATTACTTCAATTAATCTTCCTTGGATCAAAGTGCCATCCATGTCGAAAGCTACAAGTTTTGGTTTAACAGTCATAGTCAGTGATAGATAATATTACAAAAGGGGTATTATTATGTGCTCACCCATAAGGTTTGTGGAATAGGTATTATTATAAGATAAATTATAATTAGGTATGAAACTTGATTTCCCCCCTAGATTTTCTGAAAGGATAGGAGCTATTAGTCTTCACGCCGTACAGAAGATTTATGAATTGGATTCCGGAAAGTCACCAGAGTTTCACGGTGGACATAGGACAATCCGCGCCTTTGATCACGATGAGCTTTCAAGCATATTCAGGGATCTCGCAATCGTTATACCAATAAAAAATGAAAGATTAAGGCTGATAGAAGGGGTATTAAGTGGGATTCCCAATGAGTGTATGGTCATTATTGTTTCAAATAGTCAAATTTCGCCTGTAAATAGATTCTCAATGGAGGTTGAAATGATAAAACAGTATTCTCAATTTGCAGATAAGAAAATAATAATTATTCATCAAGGTGATCCGGATCTTGCCAAGATATTTGAGGAAGTAAAATATACTTCAATTTTAGACTCAAAAAAACAGATTCGCGATGGCAAAGCTGAGGGAATGATAATAGGCATCCTAATGGCTAAAATGCATAATAAGAAATACGTTGGATTCATAGATAGTGATAATTATTTTCCAGGGGCAGTGAACGAATATTGCAAGATATATGCAGTTGGATTTGGCATGGCATCTACACCATATAGCAATATCAGAATTTCTTGGCTCTATAAACCAAAAATAAGGAACAATATATTGAAATTCCCTAAATGGGGACGAACATCAGAGGTAACTAATAAGTATTTGAACGCATTACTTTCATATATCACTGGGTTTGAGACAGACATAATCAAGACTGGAAATTCAGGGGAGCATGCTTTATCTATGTCACTAGCAGAGAATTTAAATTATTCAAGCGGATATTCTATTGAACCATATGAATTCATAAATATTTTAGAAAAATTTGGTGGATTGCTTCCTACAGATTCACCAGATATCGTTGAAAAGGGAGTAGAGATATTTCAGATAGAAACCAGGAATCCACATTTTCACGAAGAGAAAGGTAAGGATCACCTAACAGAGATGCTTCAGGCATCGCTACTGGCAATTAGTAATAGTAAAGTTTGCAATATGGAACTCGCAAAAGAAATAAAAGAACATTTACTGAGATTGGAAACTTTATACAAAAAAGATAAGAGCGGAAAGATGGAACTAAAAAAATATTTTGTCATGGATCCAATAAAAATTATTCCAATTGATAAGTTTGGTGAATTGGTAAAAAAGAATGTAAAAACGTTCCACAAGATATAGGCAAGAAATTTTTAATATCCTAATCCTGCCATGAACTACTCACCCAAACCACAAGGTTCGAGGAAATCATTTTTAATTTACCTATTTTCGTTATAAAGACTAAAGATTAGTCGGGTATCCATAGAATGTGGTGCCAAATATATTTTCCAATAGACAACTTAGACAACTTAACGGACACATGCCTCTAATATACATTTTAGCTAAATAAGATATCCAGACATTTCATGTTTAAATAATATCTCATTAAGAATTGCGTTCTTAATCTGGAAACATGTCCTCACATTTGATGGACAAAGGAGAACAAACGTACTTAATATCATATTTCAGCCATGATTATAGCATCCTAGCTTTTCAACGAGTCAAAAATTTTGATTAGATTAATACCATAACAAAATTTTTTTTGTAGAGTGCAAAAATTTGATATTTAAATTGCTCCTATTTAGAGCACTATCTCCCTGAACTCTCAAGAATGACTTTAACTGATATAATTTTAAATTCATAAAGTCCAAAAAAAAGTGTAATAAAATTCGGATGGAAGATTAAGGTAAGATTATTTTAGGATTTGGGTTATTAACTTTGGGGGAGGAAAGGATCTGAGAAACCTACAATCTATCATTGTGCCTGGAATAGTAATAGGCATAATTGGTGGAATTCTACTTTTTTTCGCTGCTTATAACTATTATCCTCACAAGAATGTAAATATCAATTTAGATGGCAAATGTTATGAATTTTTGAATGAAGCGTACCAAAAATACCAAAACTTAGTATCCATGAGAGAAAGGGAATTGCTAAGGTTGCAAATAGCTGTCCTAAATGGGTCAAATACATTTGTTCCGATAACATTTAGTGGATCTAGGGAAGACGTAGACAATATCATAGAAAAATTTGACATTAACGTGACAGAAATACAGTCAATAGGCGACCAAAATACAC
>DATEOO010000117.1:0-2044 GCA_035274085.1 Candidatus Nitrosocosmicus sp. | reverse complement strand
TACCTATGTATTTGAAATTATCAGCTGTAAACTGTTTGTATAATCTATTAACCTCATGGATGGGTATGCTATTTTTAAAATCTTAGAAGCATTTTCAATTAAGACTCTCCCTCGATATTGCGCAGCGATTGGATACACAGCCTGCTAGATATGGAATACGGAAAACATTATTAAAGACCCTTGCCATAACTGAAGGTTTGTGGTAAATTTTTATAAAACATACTTTTACTTAAAGGTCGCACGGAATTCGCTGCTAATTTATATACTAGTGAAGTTCCTAGACGAATAATCATAGGTACAGTTTGTTTTTCATATGTATTTATTATCAGCAATATTTAGGTTTATTGGAGAGAACTGCTTATGATGGACATAAAACTAAGTCCCCCTTCAATTTTAAACCATACAATGTAAGGGATATATCGATAAGCGCCAATGGTATGTTAAATAATCGTTTGACCAAACAGCTAATTTGTTTTTAGGTCGTACATACCCTCAAGTTTATTATAATCTGAGTTTTCCCGATGGTTATTGTGTTAGACCTTATCATGATTTGCAAGAATATACAGGTCATGCTTATACGACTGAAAGCAATGGCATTGACATGGAAATGTTTAAAAGCGGATGGACTTTATTCGCCTTTATGCTTACAAATTCCATGGAAAACGATCCATGTTTTGAATTGATAAAAGACGGAACCGTAGCTGTAAATATAAAATTCAATGATGCTGTTCCTGCTGGTGGTCTAATAATGGTGGCGTATGCTGAAACGGATGCCCTTTTAATGATTGACAAAAATCGTCAATTGACCTCTGATATGACAGTTTAATTTTTTGTACTATGTTATTTCATAATAAAATATTCTTTTAACATGTGGTACTTAATGAAAAGTTATTACTATTACTTTATAATCAATGTCTTAATTTTATCCTTATTCGTCTCATAGATAAAATTCATAAACGTTTGACAATGAATGCCAGCATTGGAAATACTAGTGTAGGAGAAATTGTTGGTAAGTGATATCTGATAATAACATAAAGTCTCTACTTTAGTTGCCCTTTATGGGTCACAAACACCCCCTCCTATTAGAATGCCTGATGTTGTAGCATGCTTTCCAGAATCTGTTGCTGAAAGTGGCTCTGTAATCAAACTGTTGTATTGTTTACTTTACCTATTGGCTACAGTGTTGTTGACAGGATTTGGCTTTTACCTCTATTTCCATCATTTGGTCAACCATATCAAACGGAAATATAGGCATACCTTGAAATCTTTTGAAGACGAGAGTGTGGAATTGAAAGAGATCAAATCACATAACCATGGACACTCTTCAAATAAATAAAATTTTGCGTGGATGCACAGAAACGAAACAATACTACATGGGATGCTACCCATGTGATCAAATTCCTATGATACAAAAGTACCCAACTAGCTTGGTGTTGAATTTGGAACCTGTTAATAATAGAGGAAGTCATTGGGTTGCATTGTTATTTCATAATCCTTATCATGTGTATTATTTTGACTCTATGGGAGAGTCACCTAATAGTTGTATCAATAATCGGTTAAATGAAATTGAGAAAAAACATTGCATTACCATAAGTAAGAAGCCTATTCAACCTTGAATTCGAATTTCTGTGGATTATATTGTTTATGCTTCATACATTATATGTCTGTAAATATAAATAGCTTTGATGCATTCAATAGTTTTTTAAAATTATTTAGTAAAAATGTAGTTAATAATGATAAAATTGTATATAAATATGTTAACCGTATGTTATCTTAAATAAAAGTTTCAAAAATGTGGATATGAATAGGATGCATAACGTTAAAATAACTTTTTGTTTGAAGTCAATGCGTAAAAGTCGTTGTTAAGTAGGATGCATAATGTTAAAATAACTTTTTGTTTGAGGTCAATGCGTAAAAGTCGAAGTTATGTATGATGCATAACGTTAAAATAACTTTTTGTTTGAGGTCAATGTGTAAAAGTCTGAGTTAAGTAGGTTGCATTACGTTAAAATAATTTTTTGTTTGAGGTCAATGCATAAAACTC
>DATEOO010000116.1:0-5599 GCA_035274085.1 Candidatus Nitrosocosmicus sp. | reverse complement strand
CAAAAGTATTACAGGAGCAAAGGTGATACAGCACAAGTTATCACCATTAGAAAAGGACATTGAGATAGAAGATGGAGAGATTATTGAATTTGGTGATACAAGAATCAAGATAATCCACACTCCGGGTCATTCTAAGGATAGCATCTGTCTAATAATTGATGACAGAGTCATGTTAACTGGGGATACCGTTTTCGTAGGTAGTTGTGGAAGATTAGACTTGCCCGGAGGTGATCCGCATGAAATGTATGAGTCAATATACAATAAACTAGCAAACCTGGATGGTAATTTGTCAATTTTGCCTGGCCATCATTACGGTTCAAGCAAAACTTCAACATTAAAAAAAGAGCTTGAATCTAATTTTGTTTTCAAGTTCAAGAATAAGGCTGATTTCCTTAAATTCATGAGTTCATAGGAATATCATTCCCATCCTCTATTTTCTCCATCATTATCAGCATACTCGAAATTATAAACAGCATCATTATTGCTAACGTTCTACTTATCCTTCATCTTAATCTTCACATTCATCTTCACATTCATCTTCACATTCATCTTCACCTCGGCTTTTCTATTTCACCTGCTGTTGCTGCTGTTGCTGCCATCTATTGTGCGGTTTCTGACCCAATTCTCTTCATGGACCACAACTGATATTGTTTGTATTAGAGGGACTTTAAATTCACACATAACTGCCCTTTGTCACTCATCTCTTACTTTTCTTAGCCTTCCAATCAGCAAAGGTTATTACGAATATACATTGACAGAATTTTGTTGATTACTGATACTCTTCATAGTCTCCCTTCTATAGCAAGCAGGAATGATTTATTATCATTTAAATCAAATAGAACCTCTTTTGTTTTGGCAATATCCTATACTGAAACAGCTACTATTCCTGGCCTAACAGTTGCCGGAGCTAATACAGAACTATTGAAATATACCCCTGCTGCGGATGCAGAATATATTTATTATGGTAGTTGCAAATGCATTGATACAATCCCTGCCACGCCCGATGGAAAACCAACTCCTGCAATAATATCAAAAACCGCGCTGGATTTGTCAAATATCCCGATATCGATTGTCGACTCAGGATCCAAAATCAAACCGATAATACCTTATATTAGTATTGATTCAGAATTTGGAAAGAACATACTTGAAGAGCCTGGTTTAGAAATAGAGAACGTAATAAGAAACTACAATATGGGAAAATTACTTGGAAAAGAATTGGCCAAAATAAATGAAACTGTAATCATAGGGGAAAGTATTCCAGGAGGTACAACAACTGCATTGGGTGTCATGCAGGCCCTAGGATTTAACGGATATAACAAGGTCAGTAGTAGTATGCCGGACAATCCTAATGAATTGAAAAACAAGATAGTAGAGAAAGCTCTATTGAGGTCAAAAATTAGAACTGGAGATTGTTTAAATGATCCATTTAGAGCTATTGCAAGTTTTGGCGACCCATTAATGCCAACAGTTGTAGGCTTAGCTGAAGAAGTCATTTCGCGTAAAAGGAAAATTATTTTGGCTGGAGGGACTCAAATGTGTTGTATTCTAGCTTTATTAAAATCATTAAATGTAAGGTTGAGAGATAATATCTGTATAGGAACTACTTCTTATATAATTAATGACAAGAAATCAGATATTGTTGGGCTTTTAAATAACATTTCAGACGAGGTGCCTATTTTCTACATCGATCTTCTTTTAGAAAATTCAACTAAAAAGGGACTGAGATCTTACTCCGAAGGATTCGTAAAGGAAGGTGCAGGTGCAGGAGGTATCTCTATAGCTGCCTTTCTTAATAATGATAATTTAACTAAAGAACAATTCTTACAAAAGTTAGAGGAGAATTACATTAAAACAATTGAAAAGCCTCGGTTGGTATTTACAGACAAATAGTTTAAGATACTTTGTATAAATATAATTCGATAGTTTAAATACAAGGTTTTAAGAATCAAAAAACTATGAATGGAATCGAAAGAATCAAGGGCATCGTATTAATCTTAATAGCAATCTCTTTTTTCACTGCTTATACTTATACTCTTTTTGCAACGGATTTGGGTATTTTGTTGCTAAAGCTGACTGTGGTTGTAATCGTAGGTATAATATTCTTCATAGTTGGATGGATTGGAGTTACACTTACAGTCAATGAAAAAAATACTGCTGCAAACTAAGAACCATTGACTTAATAAATCAGATCATTTGGAAACAAAGAGATCCGTAACTGTTTGATAAAGTCGTGGAGCTACATCCCTAACTATTTGGGTATGTTCTATTTCAAAATTGTATTTTGAAAATAATTTGCGAATATGGGCCTCAGATATTGGAATAACCCCTGATTTGGTATCACTTTTTATATGTGAGAAGAAATGTAAATGTCCCCCAGTGGGTCTTAGGCAATTAATAGAAGTATCTACAAACTCATGAGCTCTTTCGGGTAAAGGGAGTAAGACTCTATCTATACGGTCCTTGAAACTGGTCGAACGGAGTACTTTCTGAGAATCACCGTGTATTGAAAAGACACGTTCCTTTAATCTGTTTATTCTTGAATTCACAATGCTCAAGATGTAGGCATCCAAGTTAGAATCGATATTATATACCTTAATTTGATGCTTTTTTGCCATTAATACCGAAAATGTTCCAACCCCTGCAAACATATTTACTACGATTTCTCCAGGAGAAACCAAGTTTGAAATTCGGAGTCGTTCAGTAGATAATCTGGGTGAGAAATACGAACTGGCTACATTAACTAAAAACTTGCATCCATACTCTCGGTAAAAAGTAACGTATTTTTCATTTCCTGCAATAACTTCAAGCCCTCGTAATCTATATTCTCCGGAAACCGATGAACTTTGTAAAAGAACAGTTTTTAGGTTTTTTATACTTTCAAGTATGACTTCTCCAATGACATTTTTTTTTGTTAGCAGGGAATCAGGTATTTTGATGATGGCTATATCGCCTATCATATCAAATGAAGAATAAACCTTTTCGAGCTCCTCATCGTCCAATACGTCTTTAAGAAGGCTTTTTAAAAATTTACTCATCTAGCAATACAACTTGTAGACTTAACTGTTCTTCAAATAGTAGTAATTGCCATCTGCTTTTTGCTGTCTATCCAGCCTGCTGCTATCTTTGTTAACTCTAGGTCTGCCGGTTGTCTCATCCCTTCTAAATGAAATTGAAAGGGATTCAAGGAAATTGTTCATACCAATTTCTTTGGTAGTAGGAGATGTACCTGTTCCCTTTATTCCAGGGATACCCTCAAAAATTACCAATCTGTCCGAAACCAGGTCTATCAATTGAATGTCATGGTCTATAATTAATGCAGATTTGCCATTTGATTTAGTAAATCTTTGAATGAATTTTGCAAATGTTATCCTATCTTCTATATCGAGAAAGGCAGAAGGTTCATCTAGCGCATATATATCAGCAGGCCTTATTAATGATAATGATATAGCCACTTTCTGTAATTCACCTCCGCTAAGACCCTTTATGGATTTGTCATATAACTTTTTGATACCTAGTGGAGAAAAGACATGTTCTTCTATAGTGGTGCCTTCAAATGGCCCATTGTTTGTAGAGTAGATAAGCGAGCGAACATCGCCATCGATATCTTGGTTGAGATATTGAGGCTTGTAGGATATTTTTACGGTAGTGTCTAGGCTACCCTTATCAATTTTTTCTATACCAGCAAGCATTCGCATAAAGGTAGTCTTACCCAAAGCATTTGCCCCAACAATTCCAACAACCTCTCCTTCATGAATTTCGCCCTTATCAACAGTCAAAGAAAATTGACCGAGGGTTTTTGTGAGAGCAGTATACTCCACTATTGGAGAAGACGAGAGAATAGTCTCGGTAATACTTGATATATCAAATTTATACGCTTTATCTCTAAACCTTACATTTTCAGTAGGAATATACCCCTCTAAGAAATTATTTATACCAACTTTGGTGCTTTGAAGCGACGATACTATACCATAGGCGCCAGGTTCTCCATAAGTAATATAGATGTTATCAGATAGATAATCAAGTAAAGACATATCATGTTCTACAATCATAACAGTTTTACCTTCTCTGGCTAAATTATTTATGACCCGTCCCACAGCCAATCGTTGATAAATATCATTAAAAGAAGAAGGTTCATCAAAAAAGTAATATTCTGCATCCTTGGCAGCAGCAACAGCAACTGCTACCCTTTGTAATTCTCCACCGCTTAATGTAGATAGGTCTCTATCTAGAGAATATTTTAACCCTAACTCCTCTATCAATACGTCCGAAACGCCCCGTTCATCATATTTTTTCAGTAATTCAGATACAGTACCTTTGAAGACTTTGGGGATTAAATATACGAGCTGAGGTTTAATAGAAGTACGCAATGATTTAGATTGAATTTTTTCAAAGTGTCTTCGAAGTTCAATATTAGATAACTTTGTTAAAATTTCATCCCATCCCAATTCCTTATCATAGTTACCAAAATTAGGTTTTATATTTCCTGAAAGCAGGTTTATTATTGTAGACTTCCCCATACCGTTTCTACCCACAATACCTGTTACGGTCCCTTCTTTTGGTATAGGAATTTTATATAACCTAAAGCTATTGACTCCATACTGGTGTATTTTGTCTACACCAATTTCCTGAGCCAGATTAACTATTACAATAGCATCAAAAGGGCATTTTTTAATACAAATGGTGCACCCAGTACACAAATCCTCCGAAATAATAGCCTTCCCATCATCGGGCCTTTGAATAATACATTCACCACCAGTCTTGTTTACAGGACAATAGATGATGCACTCTAAACCACACTTTCTTGGTTGGCACAATTCCTGGTCTAAAACAGCAACTCTATGAGTCAAATTTCCATGTTTATCCAATTGCTTACTATAATATTTGTAAATCTTTTATATAAATCGTGAATCAGAGAGAACAAACTGGTCAAAAGACAACTTTTCAAATAATCAAACAAATTGAAAAATAAAATATATTTAGATATATTATTGAACCAACTACCAAAATCTTAGGAAAGCATAGTTAAAACAGAAGAATTCAATGAATAAAATACGTATTGATAAAATAAGTTTGTTTGCTATGCTAGTTTTGATTATTACAATCATATTGTGCGTATTCAATAGAATATGCCCTCTAGATGAAAATCTCTATTTTTTTTCTCCGTTAACTAGAACCTCTTTGTACATATTCAAACTATCTCGGTAGCAAATATACAAAGTACCAAAAATCCCGTAGTATCTATTTAGGAAACAATTGTGCATAGTTATTCTATTGTGTAAATTAATACTGAAAATCGTTTGAATCAAATATGGCAGATTATGATTTTGCTTGCTTTTAATCATTCATAAAAAAAAGCTAGCCCCATAATCAATTATCGATTAACCTTAATTCACAAAATCATTGTGCAAAGTGGGAGGTTATGTAGATTCTGCTTTACAGCTTTGTGTTATAGGAAGGATTAAATTGACGGAAATATAATAAAAGGTAGCCGGCCATAGCGTTAGGGCCCGACCCGGTCCCATTCCGAACCCGGAAGTCAAACCTAATGTCGCTGCTGGATACTGACGTGCGAGAGCCGTTGGGAAACAGCAGTGCTGGC
>DATEOO010000115.1:0-5760 GCA_035274085.1 Candidatus Nitrosocosmicus sp. | reverse complement strand
TCTGGAGAGGGTCTGTGGTATTCGAGGATGTGTCTGTAGAATTTGTTGGATTCATTTTGAATGGCATGTGAAAGACCATTATTCCGCTATCTGAAAAACTTCCATCAGCATTGTAAGTACCTATTGATTCAGACCCGTAGGTTAATACTTGCCCCAATGCTGTCAAAATTATCGCTTGACCTTTTGATGATACCGATCCATCTTTATTCATCTTATCTGTTATTGTACCTATAGTTTGAGTAGGTGCCCCGTTAATAGTACTGTTACCAATATATGTAACTTCAACAGTTGGAATGGGATCAATACTTGATACTTTTGTGTTTGTTGATTTAGTGTTTTCCGTATAAAATGGATCACTCATATTATTACTATTCATATTGCCGACAAATGCAGTATTTGAACTGTTTAAAGGCATAGTAGTCCGGGAAAAAGTAAACTGATCATGGTTAACTGATTCAAATGCGATCATAATCCATATGGCGATAAGTATGGTTACAAAAATAACATAATTTGATGTTAGACTATCAAACATTAAGGTCTTCATTTACCAAAAAATTGTGTTAGAAAAATATAAAGATTTTGACAGGTGTATTGTATTGTACTTTCTGGGATGAAAATGATTGTCAATTTTTTATCATACTACTTTCTTGCAAGAGTTCGTGGATTTTACAATGATGATTCTAAAATCCCTAAAAAGCAAGATATTAAGTATCAGAATTATTTAATAAGTGATTCTATATATCGTCGACATTAATAGCAATAAATTATTGTCGGACTACTATCAACTCATTTTTGAAGATAATGGTTTTCATGTATTCTTAGCTCTTTGTAATTCCGTTAAAACTTCTTCAATGTAATTCTTGACCTCTTCTTCAGCCTCAAAGTTACTCTTAGCCAAAGGAGTCTGCATGTTATTTTTTTCTTCCATTACCTTTATGGTAACCTTTTCCATTTCAATATTAAATTGAGCTGATCCAATATTCTCTAGTAATCTGGAAGCATCGATAGCTGATTTTACAATTCCTCTTAGATTTCTATCAGTTGACATATACATAGCAGATAAGTAAAGACCACTTAGTATTAGAAAAGAACCTAGCCCTAACATGGAGATACTGATAAGACCAAAAGGAGGATACGGTGCCTGTCCTATGGACGCACTTCCACAAATAAAATACAAAACAAATCCCAAAGAGGTCATTATTATGTAGTTTCTTATTTTTTCGTCCATAACTATTTTTGAAATTTCTCTAAATCCAAATGCTACTATGATTCCGCCACCCATGGTTGCATAACCAAAGAAAAGTATTAATCCAGTCAAATCTACGGATGCAGCAACTGGCTTTTCTGGATTGATCTGATCATAGATAGTTGCATAGTATGACATGAAATAGATCAGTGGTAGGATAGATAATACATAGAATTTAAGAGATCCAATCTTTTTGATTTTATATCTAAGCAAGATAACAGTACCTATCCACATCAGTATGTAGTAAGAAATATTGGAATATGATTGAAAACTAAATACCATCGACATTATTGTACCATCTTCAAATCCAGGAAATAAGACATCAGAATCAGGCATGATTACCGTGGGCTTTTCTTCTAATACAACATCAAATAAAGCGATCGAAATAATAGCATTGATTACCATAAATGCTGTACCTAATCCGTAAATTAGAATAAGTATACTCTTTGATCTTCTTACCCATTTGAAAAACATTATACTAACTACGGATAGATTTAACACCGCAGTACCGTAACTCACTGTGGTAATCAATATCAGCCAAAACGTGTCGTATTGATTCAAAATAAGGACCTGACATATGATTATCGTTAGAAAAGAATCAACTACAGCTTGAAGAGATAATGAAATCTTGTATAATGATCTTATTGTTTGTATCCCTTCTTCCAAAGCATTTAGATAATTTTTAAGGTGCCAATAGAGCAAGTATTTCCCAAATAATACTATAAAGAATATGCTGACAAACAGAAAAGTTCCGAATTCGTTGGAAATAGTGGATGTAATAATGTCGGAAATATTACTAATAGATATCTCGACGATTAAGAGCAGAATTATAAAACATAAAAAATAAAAGTTTGGCCTGCTAAAAAGAAAAAAATTTGGTACGTATCTTTGACTTTTTGTCAATTCCGCTTCTTATTCTTCTTGATATATAAAAAGTTAACATCTGTAACAATAGGTTTCTATGAAGCCTGTATGACCTCCTCCCATTGTAGTGTTTCCTTCAGTCCAAGTAGCTGTCACCATTCCGGTAATAGAGTTCACGTTGAAATCTAGAATTCTTGCATCTTTTAGCATTTCAACTGAAAGATTAGTCAAATCCGATACCGGGGTACTATGTGTTCTTGTTTCTTGAATGAATACATTATTTACGCTTCCAACTTTTTTGGTACACAATATCCAAAATTCTCCACCATAAATGCCTGTTCTCTTATCTGTGCCTCCTGGACAAACTACTTCGGCATTCGAATAATTACGACCTCCATTATCAGAGAAGGTCACAAACGGATTACTTCCGCTACTGTTTGTCTGAATCCAACTTTGTGCAATTGTCCAACCATTATTTGAAAGGTTAGTTTCCCAATGGGTAATGTTCACGGAAGTTTGATTTTGAAACTGACTCTGGTTTGAGACTACTAATGTATTCTTATATATTTCGTTGTAATAGTCTTGTGTTGCCTCCTTTACATCGGAATTATCATTCTCATTGATGGTCATCATTTGGGCGTTCACGGTGCTTTGATTGGGTATCAAATACGCTGTAAGCATGGAGAGCGTAATTACCAGGATTATTAGAATTCTCATAATCATGGATTGTATTACCATTATTTAAGAATTCTTACATACAACCCCAAAATTTAAATAAGCATAATTTTAATTTAAGCTTGAAGGTCAAGTGAATCTAATAAATAGATTCATGGAACGCTTGTAACTATTCCATCCTCCAATACTGTCATAGGACTTGATACCAGTCCACAAAAGTCATATGGTGATTTCGTGTCTACCCCATAAAAAGTAGGGAAAACAAAATTAGATACATATGTGCCTCCAATCGCGTAACTTGACGACCCAATCGGATCACATATTTCATTTATATATTTTATTCCACCCACCGAGACTAGTTCCCTTTTTGGATTGGTAATCATTTCAAGTAGCTCATGACTCATAACTTTGGATATTTCATAACCAAAATCCAGTATGTGATCTATGAATATGTATCCATTTGCTATATTTGTAACTTCGTTATACTTGTGCACACCAAATGGTCTTCGTGGTTCACCATTGGTATGCATTATAACTAATTTCCAATGTGTAGGTGGGGGATCTGTTTTATCTGGGTGAAAATAAAGGGTTGCTGATTTATCATATATCGGAAAACAGTCTTTACTAATTTGCATTTGCAGATCTGCGATATACCTAGTGATATCTTCATCATTCATAGTAGTTGTTCTATTCATCACTGCAATTTGTGTATCATAGTCTTTGAATGTCTCCTTCAATTCTTAAAAACCTCCATCACTATGGAACATTGATACCATTAATATCTTTACGAGTGGTACTTGGGATTCATTATTTTTGTAGTTTATTGTAGATACATACATTAATATGCCAATTATTAACAATAGAAATGCTAATAAACTTTTGGTAGTCCTTCTGACAGAAATTGGTAATATGATTAATACATCAAGTTTTCGATGGTAATCCCTTTTAAGGCCACCACTAGTATTTGATAATTAGATCAAATAATTAAACTAAGCTATTACTTCGATTAAGAAGGGAGCCATAAATTTCTTTAAATTTATTATTTGATTACTATTGGATTATTGGCCCATTCTTGAATCCATTCTCTCACAATGTTCGCACTGTGTTCAGCTTTTCTTCTTACAAATCCGTCTAAATCATTTTTTGCGACGTCTATGAGCACTTCAATCGTTTCGTATGTTCTCTTATCTGGTACACCACGAAATCTGGCGTCTTTATCTGAGAGTGCAGCACAAGCATTTATCTTTATCTTTCGTCTATCGTCCTTTAACAAATTCTTTAGTCTGTTAAAAACAGCTTGATTCATTGTACTAGTATCTGTGTTTGCTATATCCTTTTTATTACCCAAAAACTTTGCTAAATTTGATGTTGCTTTAGCTCTTACAAAATAATCCTTTGAATCTACTGTATTTTCTAGAAAAAAACATGCCACATCAATGCTTATCTGGTTATCTCTATCCGTTGCTAGCTCTTTTAGTCCATCTAATGCCCCAGTGGCTAGCACGCTTTGAAAGGATTCAGTTCCTTTAACTAGGTCTTTTAACAGCGAAATGACTTGTTCCTTATCCTCTTTCAACTCAATCTCTTTGCTGCTTTTTCCAAGAGCCGTTGCCGCAGCAGCTTTTACAAAATTACTTTCTTCGTTGGAATCCTGAATTACCTCTTTAAGCATACTAATTGATTCGACTCTCTCAAATATCCCAATATTTTTTATGACAGCTTTTTTAATCTCTGATCGTAAAGCATCAAAGGCCGATCTGTTATTTAATATAGAAACCAGACACTGATACGAATTATCCGATTTTTCGTAATCATTTTTATCATAAAAAGATCCAATTGTATTAGCAGCCTCAACGGCTACTCCATAAAAGCTGTCTTGAACAATTGCGTTGGATAGGATTCTGATTCCTTCTTCTGAATATTGGTTCTTTAGCAATCTAATGGCATTGATTCTTTCTACAATTGATTCTCCATATTTGACCTGACTATAGAGCAAATTCTTTAGCTGAAAGTCCCTGGTTTCATTTACTACTTTAATGGAACTTATTTCTTTTAGAATCTTGAATCCTGGATCGATTGATATGGATTCAATATTTGAGGTGCCATCTATATCTACAAACGACTCTGAATCATTATTATGTACGCTCATCAAATGCTCCAACTGGTTTTTTTCTCCAGATTTATGTATTATATTTATTTTAAATTCTAACTGAAATTGGTAATATGTAGAGGGATCGTCATAGATTCTATCTTTATTTTTTTGTAGGATTTTGATTTTTAGTCTTTGAGAATTATTGCTAGCTTTCTCAATTAGACTATTCCTTTCCAGAGAGTACTCTATTTCCAAGTTAGGATGACCTTCTCTATATATCCATTGATCAAAGAATGAGGTCATTTCCCTTCCTGAAACTTGTTCAATTATTTTCATCAAGTCATGTGAATCAGCCGAACTATTCTGATATATTTTCAAATAGGTTTTAAGTGATTTTCTAAAATTATGTTCTCCTATATGATTTCGAATCATATGGAGGATAAAACCTGATTTTTCATACGAATGGGCATCAAACAATTCGTCTACATGTTTAAATACATTAGTAACAATTGGTCTTTTATAAAGAGTATTTGATTCTTCAAAATAAATATCTGTTGCTTCCATCAAGTTATAATGGAATTCATCATTTCCTCTGGAATTTTCCCAATACAAAGATTCACAATATGTAGCAAACCCTTCATTTAACCAGATATGAGGCCAATCCTTACAAGTAACCATATCTCCAAACCATTGGTGCGCAAGCTCGTGAACGATTAAAAAGATATCATTTCTATAGTCTTTTGTAGCCGTCTTATCGTGCAAAACTCTTCTGGTTAAAGTAGTACAAGTGGTATTTTCCATACCTCCAAATTCAAAATTATCAACCGCAGCCTGTGAATATTTTTGAAAAGGATATTTAGTTTCAAAATATTCTTCAAAGAAT
>DATEOO010000114.1:0-16127 GCA_035274085.1 Candidatus Nitrosocosmicus sp. | reverse complement strand
AACCTATTACCAATGATAATTCACTCCCCACAGGCCAAGAACCCAATGGTGAAACACACCGAGTGATAGACTATATGTATCTCCTTATATTCACGTTTATTATCGTTTCATTAAACTCCATTTAATTTTAATAGATGATTCCACGATTACACGGTATGGATTCGAATCCCACTCCCCGCGCCTTAGTCGTGGATTCATATGAACATTTTATTAACCAAAAGCATCAAAAGAATATCGATAATTTGCAAACCGCTAATCAAATTAACTATGATCCATCTATCTCAAAAAAGAAGGAACTAGAGGAAACTATCACTTCCATTTGCAAATATCAAAAACCCTTTATTAAGAAATCATTGTTCAAACTTTTGGATAGTATTGTAGAAAATACTGAAACTATTTGTGAATATATTATTGCCGAACAAAACGAAATAAATATTAGAGAATCAACAAAGGAAGGTAAAATTAAAGTACTTGTGGATCTTGTTAAATTTTTAGAATTTAGAAATCTGAAGAACGTCACAAAAGTACATATCTTATCATACCTCAACAAATTCAGAAAACCTGAAGAAATTGATACCAATTATAGTTGGATAGGAACTTGGAATAATAGACATCGCATTTTACTTAAGTTCTTTAGGTGGTTACACGATCAAGATAACCCAGATATTAAAAATAGAAAAACACCCACCTGTATGAAAGGGATTAAGAGACTCACGAGAAAAGAGATTTCGAGGTACAAACCCTCAGATCTTTGGACCTCAAGGGAATGCGAGATATTCCTAAAATATTGTCCATCAAAAAGAGATCGAGCATTTCTCTCTATGGCCATCGATACCTCTTGTCGTCCATCAGAACTACTAAATCTAAAATAGATGATATAGAATTCAGGAAATCCTCGAATGGATTATATCATTATGCAGAAATAACCGTAAATGGGAAAACAGGACAAAGAACGATTCCATTGATTCATTCATTACCTTATGTCAAAGAATGGATATTGAAGCATCCATCATCTAAGAATGCAAAGGATTGGCTCTTTGTATCTGAAGGTAAAACTTCATATGGAAATCAATTAACTAGAGATGGACTCTTAAAGCATTTTCAGGAGTATTATCGCGACAAATACTATCCCAGTTTAATCTTAAAAAGCAGTCCCTGAGAGCGAAAAAGCATAGTTTATAGACAAGTGTTAGATGAATATAACTGAAAATTTTTCAGATTGGTGATGGATAATTTTTTGATTTTTAGTTAGTATTTTGGTAAGCACAATATTGAAACCGAATACATATTGGGTATCTTTGTCTTACTGTTACTATTTGATTAATTTCTGTTACTTTCGTATATATCAAGATAAATGAATATTTTATTTGTATTATTAAAAGGATGTGATATCTTTAATTACTGATTTGAGTAAAAGCTAATTACCTAGAAAATAGTAACTGGCTATACATGTCATTGATACTGTTGAATGAGGGCTATGGCAATATAGAAGTAGCAAACTAGTTTTATGGATTCCCTATCATGACCTATGAAATACATGAGGCATGAGATCTATCTTGATGACGAACTGGTCACTGAACTACTAATGCCTTTTGCTGTTACTACAAATATTCGTTATTCATTCAAACTTTTTTTATACCGATTATTCTAATCATGAAGTTACCGACAAATGTTGCAGTCCTGTACAACCATAAATCAGTCTTTACACAAGATAACAATGCGGTAATTTATCTACTCCTAGATCAATTAAATGACTATGGGGTTTATTTCTTCCCCCATTAAGATGTTAACATAGTCATTGCTATATTGCGCAAAGTAAATTACAACATTAGCTTTGGGAAACTGAATCTATTAACGTAACCTTCTACCAGGAACTATTTGGTAGGGGATTTTCCTATATAATGTGATATTATTGGTTGCGGACAATCTTTGATAAGTGCACGGATTCTATTTTCCATAACCTGAATGTTCTTGGAAACATATTCATGCTGACGCATATGATCAGTCCAAGTATCAGCTATTCTGATTTCGATATAGTGACTTGAATCTGCTGGATCTTGGAATAATTCCCAATAAGCCATACCTTCACTTTTAAGAAGGCGGCCTAATTCATGTATATTATGCTCAAACTTATTAGATAAATTCGGATCAATATTTTTGTATTCAATTGTTATTAGTGCTTGGTTTTCATGTTGTGAAGGGTCAACAGAAGATTGAGGTGGAAGCGACCAATGATCGCTTACTGGTGTAAAATCAAGGTCGTCCAACAAACTGCTGCTATAACGTTTTTTGGCAATAATGGTTGCAGCCAAGGCTAGTGATGCTACTAAAAACGTAATCTGGATACCAAATACATTAGCCACTGTTCCCCATAATACACTTCCTATTACCAAGCCACCATTCAGTACTAGAAGATAAATTGCTAATACTCTAGCTCCAATCCATTTTGGTGCAGATTTAATTCCAATCGTATAAAATGTTGATAATATGGTGATATAAGCTGCACCGCCTAGTGCCATGACTATACAAAGAATTATGAATTCTTGTATAAATCCCATAGCAAATATTACAATAGAAAGCAACACTACAGAACCTGCGATCAAAGACTCTACCGACGCCTTAGGACGTAACCTTGGCAATATTACAATTCCACCAAGTATAGCGCCCATACCAAACGATCCTAACAAAAGCCCAAATCCTGTGGAATCAAGTCCTAATTCATGTCTAGTTAAGAATGGTAAAAGAGATAATAATGCACTACTACACAATGTAAACAAACCAGCACGTATAATTAGTACACGTGCAGCTTGAGAATGGCGGATATATCGAATCTGAACCCGGACAGCCCTTATTATATTCTCTGGGGGCAATGAGTTTTGATTTTGTGATACATTCGACTTTCTTGGTAACCTATATACGATAATAATCATCCCAATAAAGGCAGCTGCAGTCAGAAAAAATATAGTCCAGGGTGCAAATGCAGCTACAATAAAACCACCAATGGTTGGACCAACTACCCGTCCTATGTTACCACCTAGGGCACTAAGAGTAAGAGCTGCAGGTAGTTCGGATCTTGGAACCAGTCCACTCAATGTAGGAATAATTGGCGTCCTAATCATGGTCATACCTGCTCCTATTGCAAAAGTAAATATCAAAAGTATTATCGGGGTAGTAAGACCACTAACAGTGAGAATCCCTAGTATTGTGGATATTGTAAACATGTATACACTTGCAATAAGGAGGATATTACGCCGATCAAAAATGTCAGATAATATTCCTGAAGGTAACGCAAATAAAAAAATTGGTAAGGCAGTAGCAGTTGTGATGAGAGAAACAAATAATGGATTAGATGAAAGGGAAGTCATTAACCATGATGCGCCTACATCATACATAGCTACACCAACATATGAAAAGAGAATTGCAATCCATAATGTCCTATACATGACAGATTTGAAAGGACTCAGACCCGATTTAGAAATATTATCTTGTTTGTTTTCCTTCCTTTCTCTTTCCATTGAAAGTAAATAAACAAAGTTAGTCATACGTTTTTCTATATGTCAATGTTATGTAAATGGAAAAAATATATCTCCAACGAGGGTTATATTAAAATAGAATATTTTGTTCCATTTTGATACAAGTACTTGGTAGTTAAAGAATCTTACAAGTGGATCTATTTTTTTGACTCGGGTTATTTCCTAGCATTTTGATAAATGATTTATATGTTGTACTTAATGGAAACGTTCATACGAGAGGTTGAAATGGTTATATAATTACTAGTGGGAAATCAGTCATGTTTATATTAGTTAAAAAACTATGACCTAATTAGTGGTAACATCTTCTATGAAAGTTTAGAAAGGATGTGAAACCTTCATTCACCCACACTTCCAAATTGCTGAGTAATTTTTTTCTGGAAATTAACTTCGAATATGAGACCTTTAGTGAAAATTTAGTTTAATATTTTCGATGAAATTTAGGTCCAGTTTTAAACTATTTGATTTGATCCAGGGGGAGTATCTACAATCTATTCCATTTAAGTCATATAATTTTATTTTGTGACATGCTATACCACAACTAATAGTATGATTTCAGAGCGGTGCGAAAACGAAAAGATGGATAAAATGAGAATGATACTACTGAAATAAAAAAATTAATCCAATTTTGAAGTTTTCATATTTGTGCAGCTTGAGCAGCCTGGACTTTACCTTGTTTTATCTATGACTATTAAGCTTGACGTCTTTCCATACGTTGATATTGCTTTTTTTGCATATGATTTCCTACAATAACGGCTCCGGCAACTGAAGTTCCTCCTGCGATCATTCCACCAACGACAAGTCTTCTTCCTACCATAATTTAGATATACTGTGGATTATTATATAAATTTTACATAGCTCTAGCTGTGAAATGTGTGTGCATCTTTGTCTGTAGCTATTATATACTAACTGCTGAATGCGATACCTCAAAAAATACCACAGGCGTGTTCTTTTCGGGCTGTTGAATTTTGTGACAAGAGAGAAAGAGTAGTTGTACATGGTTGCTTTAATCATCGATTATAATCGACCGAATTTCTGTGAAACAACAATATTATATAGTAGCATCAATTTTATCTTAACCGAAAAGTTAAATTAAAACTTACAACAAATATTCGTATGTCTTCTACAGAACGCAAACGGATTGTTCACGAATTCATTGATGAAACTTACAACAAAGGGAATATAAATAATACAGATAAATACGTAACTTCTGATTTTATCTACCATGCTCGTGGTGTGAGCATTGAAGGGATCGAAGCCTTTAATGAGTGGGTTTCCTCAGATCGTAGCATATTTCCTAATATTCATGTTACAATCGTAGATATCATAGAAGAGTCAGAGTCAGGTAGAGTTGCTTCAGCTTTTATAGTAGAAGGTACTCAAGAAAAGGAAATTCCTGGCATCCCTTCTACCAATAAGGATTTTGAAACAGTAGGAATGAGCATGTTCCATTTTCAAGATAGCAAGATAAAAGAGGGATGGGTTGTAGTGGATGCGCTTACTGCAGCAATACAGCTGGGTGTAATCAAGTTACCATCTTCTGAGGCCGACTAGAAATATATTAGTCCATCCGAAATGCCATATTTTATGGATAGACAAAGGTCTGGATGATGCAGGATCTGCTCTTAAAAATATTAGCATCTACAATGTATTATTTATAATTTTTGGTCATGAAATTATCAATAAATTGTCATATTACCATGTTTACCATGTTTACCACATTGAATGACCAACCCTAGTAATATTCCAATTTAAAACTCATTTAAAAAAACATTCTATCCTCCATTACCGAATCAGGTTTAGCGTTACAATACTATATAGCCCGTAATTCTTCTGAACATAAAGAGATGTTTTGTACTGCTTTAGAGAAATTTAATCAATACTCATTTCCACTAATTCGGTGTGGATATTTATTAGTAAATAGAAAGATTATCAGAAAAGAAAGAAAACAAGAATTTGACATAGTAGAAGCGAAGAAGTATTTTGGGGATGTAATTGACCTAATTGATAAAGAAATTAATTTGCTGAAAGGATTTTCAATAATTGAAATATAGAATTAAATTTGATGCAGTGCTCGTACTAACGTTTATAGATTATAAATAAGGACTGGGTAAAAATGCAGACAAGAGATATGGGGGTGCCAGAGATATTTAATCAGTTGATAAAATATCAACCAAAATAACTTTCTCTATCCGGATCCTTCAATTTTCCATAAAGTTTTCTAACTCCTACAAATACAGCAATTAGGATGAAGATGGATACAAAGACTAACGAAAACATTAACAAAGCAGGATTTATGTTAGGTTCACCTGTTCTTTCCTAACATAGTCTCCCTTAAAATACTTCATGCATTTTGATTTCTAAAGTGGAAAAATTCTAATTGATGGATTTGTAGTCTTGCTACATACACAGGAAACCTTCTTTTTTTGACTTCAGTAGGATTTAGGGCTAGAATTTGTAAAAGGTATTTGATACAAATGAGGACACATCTTTTGTCTGTTTATCAATATAAAATAGTCTAACTAGAAATGGAGTCTGAGACCTGAGGCTAGAGAGCAATATCTCTTTTTCCATTCTAGGAATGACGATACCCTTTTGATGCAAGTCGAGTTGCCACAATATCATAAATAACATTGTATCTAATGATAGTAGGTATCTGATACAAATAATGAAGCGGTGTGCTTTTTTTGTTAGTATTGTTATAGTATTCATCAAAGCATTGGTAAAGATATCAAGAATGAGATATTTTACAATGTCAATAAATAACAAATTTCTCAAAGTAACTTTATAAACAGAATTCCAATTTTATCAAGTATTTTGTGAAGTTATCACAGAAAAATCATTGCACTCCTAAAGGTTATCCAAGCAATATTCAATACTTAGGCATGTTTAATTGATATATCTGGTTCCGTTCGGTTAGTCACAAGTTTTTAAAAAAAGATAGACAAACAAATTAATTATTTAGAAAAGTTTTTAATCAACTTATATATTTGAGCTAGTGATTATGTTTTTTCATTATAAAGCAGTGGCCCTATTTCTTTTACTGAATTTTATCTTGATGACTACAATTAATCCCATGAATATCAAATTGCAAGCACAAGTTTCAAAAAATGATAATGGACTTTTACGAATTAATGTCCAGGTTACAAATAATGGAAATAAAAATCTAATTGGTTCTATTCATGTTATCAGCCATGATACCGATGTTAATAGGAACTCAAATAATATTACGTTTCCAGCAGGACGAACTATAACAAAGATATTTGAAGCAAATTCAGAAATGATACCTTCTGGAGCTGGCTTTAGTGTTGAAGTAGAATATGGCGATAATCATTCTATAATCGCATATAGTGCCAATAATCAAAATCATCAGCCAAAATATTTCCACATGAATATACCGTAATTTTTTTATCCAGATAAATTAAAGATCATGGTTTAAGAGGCTTCGTCTTCTAACTCGACCTATTTTTATTAATTTGGGTCTATATTTCCAATGGTGGACTCATCTTCCTAGGCAGGTCGTTGGTTAGAAGTGGCGAGACTCTCCGCTTCTCGTATGAGAATCATTTAGTATATTATGGAAAAAAGTCCAAGAATTAGAGACCAGAAAGTCTATTTAAATTAATTATTTGAGATGTGAGGATCTCTTTCTTGATTCTTATCGATATCAGATACTAAAGTCGACCCTTTTTTCCATGAAGGTTTCAAATTGATATCTTATACTGTACTCTATCTATAGATTATGAGCTTACAAAAAAATGATAATGAATTTAGCTTGATTAATTTAAGAAAGCGAGTTTGTCCTGGACAACAATACCACATAGTTTACAGATCTTTTCGCCATTCTCATAGTCATAAGTAACATAATGTTGATGTGCTTGAAGCTGCTGTTGCTGATGGCGAGGTTGTTGTTGCATATCTTTATTCTTGACAATTAGAATATTAGACATAGTCTAGGTATAAGGAAAATACTATAACTATTGGTTGTTTACAAATTTATTTTTTGCAACTTATCTGTTACAAATGGATACAAATAGTTACACTTGTTATCTATTGACAGTTTGACATGGTGTCCAAATGCAATTGTTAGTAATTTTGCGATAGTACTGAGAGATGCTAACTTAAAATTAACAGGGCTGTGTTTAGTAATTTGTTTATACCACGCATTAGTACTGTGTTGGATACGTTTTGTAATATCCATAATAATTTAACATTGTAAAAGTATTTGAGATTTTGTCATAGATTCTAATATTTTAATACTCTAATAATTTAAGACAAAGTATATCCTTTTTTCAGAATAGTTAATGAACATATTCAATTGTTATTGCCCAAGCAAAGCGAGGGCAACCTAGGCATTCCATTATCATGATTGTGATTGGCTGTTAAAATATCTTTGATTTGGAATCACACAAGTATAGGCATCTAATAAAAATCATGATGCACTAATAACAACAATGTCAGAAGAATCTCTCAACAAAAATGAGTATGACTCACAACAAGAAATAGGTGATGCTACAGATAATAGTGAAACTATTGCGGATGAGATGGGCGACACTGTAAAGCCGTGACCTAAAGGAATGGCAAACAAGGGTAATGACACAGAATTAGTTAACAAGGATGACTTCGAATCGAATGGCAAGTAATTTATCTTAAATTTTATTTGATTTCCAAAAAGAGTTATTCAGTAGGGTGGCGACTTTGACAAACTCCGATAACGATAGTTACTATACCAAACAAAGAATGTTAACAATAGCAAAATTAATGACGACATATTAGAATTGATATACAGGGCTTGATGGTCGGCTTATTTTTTAACTTCTTAAGATCTCCTTTATCATCGGGCTCAAGTCTTTGGGATGAAAAGGCTTTTCTAAGACCGAGTCAATTCCTGCTTCTTTTACCTTATTATAATCTAAATTTTCTTCGACTAAAAAATTGGTAATTAATAAAATCTTGACAGTCTTACTGTATTTTCTAATTTTCTTGGAAAATTCTATTCCATCAATCCCTGGCATTTTTAAATCGGTAATTACTAAACTATAACTGTTGTAATTTAGACTAAAGGTGTCTAGGGCTTTTTTTGGATCAGTAAAATACTTGCAATCAAACCCACTTAGCTCTATGAACCGCATATAGAGTACTCCCAGTTCCTCTTCATCATCTACTACCATGACTAATGGTCGAATGGCCGTATTTACAATAACCATATTACATATATTTAAGAATTTGAAATATGGACTTGGATTTTAATACCTTACCTTTTAGAGTTCCTTGCAAATCTAATAATAAAATAATTGAAATCCCTTATGGTTTATTGTAATATGGAAATTTATTCATATAGAGATAAAACAATAAGAATCCACCAAACCCAATCAATATCATTCCTGTATACATAATAAACATCATGTAATAGGCCCACATTAACCAATATATAGAAAATACTAATCCAAGAATGATAAAAAAGAATGATAAGCAGTGTAATGCAAATGTTGTCAATTTATTTTTAAAGGCGTCTCTTTTCTTCATTTTACGATATTACTTGTCAGTTTCATATGGTCATCAATATTTATCAATATAGAATCTTTTTTTAAAATTTAAGTTGATATAGGGTACCAAGGTGTCTCTAGTTAAAATGTGGCGTCGCCATTAGGCGGCGCCAAAACCATTAATCATGAATTGGACCTGTTAATTGGTGACTTGGTTTAAAGCACTCATATTCAGAAAGATACTTAGTTATAGTGACAATTATTTTAGATTGAAGTATGGCTATAACGATTCTACAATCTGTATAATATATGAAAGATTAATCATTAGTTGTCAGCACCGCGGAGTGTCATTGTTCTTCTAATGGTTGCCTGGAATATTTTACCTTAAGAATCAACATAATAACATTTAAAGATACTCCAAGTGAATTGCCAATAACAATAACAATGTCTGCTCTTCCAATTCCATAAAAAACCCACAGAGAAAGACCAGCAATCAAGACAAGCAGAAAACGAATCGATACGTCCTCTGTATCTTTTGTATTTAATGCTTTCTTAATTTGCGGCAGTGTACTTGCTACTGTGAATACAGTGGCCAAAAGACCGATGAATGTTATTACAAGATCTACCATCTATTTGGCGTTGCATAACATATCATTTATTGATTATAATATTTGCCATTGAAGTTTAGTAATGCTTTGACAGCTTAGCCTCATTTTAACATAGATTATTACAAAGGAGTGATTTAATCATTAATGAACGCATTATAGAGGACAAATATTGTCCCCTTGAAGTCGACGTAGGCAGTACATCTTATGGCCTCGAATAATGAATTCTTTTATACGATTTAAAGTATCATAAACATTCAAAATTGTGAGAGGATATCAAAAACTTACAATAATAACAGCAGCTTTGGGATTAGTAATTCCTTTTATCGGACTTTTCTTGTATTTTTTTATCAATAGTGTCATAGGAGTTCCTGTTCTAGGGCTGTTTTTAGGAGGAGCTTTACTTGTTGCCATTGCAATCATAGCAATAAATATTGGTGCAATCGTAACAGCTTTTAAAGTTAAAAACACAAAGATCGTTGGTATAGCTTTAATCGCATGTGGAATTTTGCTATTTTTGGTTATCCAATTTTTTGCTGTCCCAAGTCTAGTATTATATGTAATAGCAGGAGTTCTTGCATTTAGGGATAAAAATTTAACAAATGTTAAGACTACATATTCATGTGAAACATGCGGACAAACTTTTGATTCAATTCAAGATTTAAAAGAACATTCTAGCATCGCACATTATAAGTAATTACTATCCCTCCTATTGTTATAGCCGCTAGGAAGACTCATTATTATTGGATACACCAAAACTACCTGGCATCTAAAAAATTTCCCAAATCCTCCTATTTTGATATAGAAATAGTATTAAATCACGATTTAATAGAACCCCAATCCGGAGAGTGTAGTTCAAATCCCACTCCCCGCGCTTGTCTTGGAAATTTATGCCTAAATTTTATATTTGATATATGAAAAAATACCGCTGGAAACACTGATTTGATGCAAAAATATACTCATAATTAAGGAAAAACAGAATTAGTAGTATGGACAATTATGGTATGCAAATATATTTAACCTAACAAAATCAGGGACTTAAAGAACAAATTAATTTAGTATACTACTCTGCTATTTCACATGCTTATTCCGATGCGAGTAATGTCAAAACTATTTGGCAAACTTATTACAGGTTCAGATCACGGAACTGGGCTTGGACTCAATATCACCAAGAAATTGGTGGAGGTTCATGACGTAAGAATGTAGGCCTACAACAATAATGATGGAATTGGTGCTACCTTTATTTTCAGTCTACCTACATATGCAAATATTGATGATAATATTATGGCTTTGTAAACTTTGCTTAGCATTTCACGTGGGATCAATGTCTATCTTATATATTTTAAACCTCCATTCCCATCAATTTGTTGAAATTACAAATCGCAAGTAAAGTATCATAACAGGTATGGCAAGAAAGATTAGCGATATCTCCGTATCCATAAGTAAACACTCCCCAAGATACCTTAATTGATTCGAATTAGAGAACATATATAAAAACATCCCCCAAATCGTTAGGAAAGAACATTATCGATATTGATTTTAATGCGTTCCCGCTTCATATCTGGATCCAATAACGACAATATCTAATTTTTAATTAATGAAATCAGATAAACTGGATTGAATTCGATTAATAGAATGACCAGCATCGTTATCATACCGTTCTATTTCAGTCTTCCAATCTATTTCTGACATGTTTAAAAGGTTCAAGAAATCGTTCACGGATTGAGGACCAAAACCAGCAAAATGATTATTAAAGGCTATTAATATATCGCTTATATTTGATTTATCATTCTGTGCCTCTCTAACCTTTTTAGCATAATCAAGCATCTCTTTTCTCCTGTCTTTTACCACTTTACCAAAATCCTTTTCAGAGATACTTCTATCACCTATAAATCTGATATAGATTTGGTCAGAAGTTAGAATTGTAGGAGTCTCCAGTTCGTCTCTGACACTCCATACTACCGAGATGTCGTTTTCTTTTAGAAAGTCATATACTCTGTCTGTAAACCATGATGAATGTCTTACTTCTAATGCATATCTATATCTTTTATCTAGATGATGAATCATATCCTGCAATGGACTAAATCCTTCCTTCTCAGTAAGAAACGGTGGAAGTTGCATCAATAACGTTAATATTTTATCAACCAATGGCTCTAATGAGTAGAATAAGATAGAGAGGGGCTTAGAAACATCTTGTAGTTTTTTCTCATGAGTTATTACTTTGGGAAACTTTAATGAAAATCTGAAATCATCTGGAGTTCTATCTTTCCAACCTTTGACTGTAGATCTTGAAGGGATATGGTAATACGTTGAATCAATTTCTACAAATTTAAAGAAATTTGAATAATAAGGTAAATAGTCATAGGTTTCCAACTTCTTTGGATAAAAGGTTCCCTTCCACCCTTCATAACTCCAGCCTGAACAGCCGATATTTAGAGTCATCTTAATTTAGATAACATCATTACTGTAAAAAACTTTCAAATACTATCTAACAAATTTTTTATTAGGAGAATCTAAACAGCTCACATATCTAACAAACAATCTATGCATGACTTTTGTTCCGATCGCTATTGCTACTAGTATCTGAGTATTCTCAGCTTTAAATCGCATACTCTCAAGCCCAGACCGAATATCAATGCATCTCCGATTATGTTTGGTAACTCACTACCACAAAACGAAGTATCGAGTTCCGTCCCCGTTTTTTATCCCATTAATGAAGATTTCATATATAATATTCAATATCAAAGATTACTGTCATTTTATAAGATATCCTATTATAAAAAAACAACTGAAGTCAAACGATCTTCAGTATAAAATAGAGGGCAGGTAACATCCTGCAGGTTTGTTATACATCCCGATGGTCATGAGGGTAAGTTGATGGACCAACCTTAAATTATTGTCAAGGCACCACCTGAACAACTCGGAATTCCGGGTTGGGATTAGAATACCTGGTCCGCCATAGGAATCAGTCGCTGAGGCAATGAGGGCCTTTAGATCATCATTAGTAAAGCCCACAGAGTGATTAAAATAAGTTAATCCTGTCGTATAACCTGTAATTTTTTCCTCGTGTAAAACTACCTTTGCAATTCCTTGCTTTATGCTATCTATTAGCTCACCATTTCTATCATGACCGTGAATCGCTGTACAAACTGCGTTACAATGTTCCAAATCCGACTCTCTTGCTAACCGCACCGATCTTCCAGGAATTACTGCTGAGATTGGCTTTCCCTGCAGGGTTGAGATTGGTTCCCTAACATTAAATCCTAATCTAGTATATAACGCAAGAGATCGATTATGATATGAGGCCTGGAGCAAACGTATTCCTGGATAGTTCTTAATCTTTGCTCGCTCTATTACAGTGTTCATTAACTGTCGGCCTGCTCCTTTATTCTGGAATTTTGGGTCAATCGTTATCGGTCCGACACCAGCAACCAATGCTGCTCGTTCATCTAAAAAGTTGCTACCTACAATATTGTTCCTAGTCCGATTCAAATCTTCAGCAACTACTGAATAGAATCCAGGATTAGAGAGAAAGAATGTCGCTACATTTATTCCGGCATCAGCTGTCGGGAACTCGCGAGGAAAACCGTGTCTATCCGCTATCTCTGAAAATGCTTCAAAAATTATTTTTCCGATCTCTTTAGCATCCTCTATGACTCCGGGCCTTAGTCTTAAATCATGATCTGTAGTATTCAATTTAATAAATGAATTTGATAATGCAGATTTTTATTCTTTTATTGGATTTTTTTGAATTGTTGTCTTGATTTAATAAGGTGACAGAACCCAAAAATGTCGTGAAGTGATAATAATAGTATAAATAAAAGTCATTTTTATATACCATTTCTATCACATTTAGTTAATGAAAAAACAACTAACAGTTTTAGTTATATCTGTAATAATGGTAACAACTACTTATGCTGTTTCCTTAGGAAATACTGGTTATTCACAACAACAAGGTAATAGGAGTATTCTGGATATAATAGATGTAAAGAACACTAATCTTACCCTTGGTAAACCATTCTACACCGAAAAATTTGAATTTCCAAAGACTCAAAATCCCGGAAACTCCGGAAATAATAGTGCTTCTGATAGTTCTGAGTACTCATTTGAAGGGAATGGAACTTTAGACAGTTTGCAGATAATTGCTTCTGGAAGCGGTAATGAAGTTTCAAGAGAAGATGGAACCAACTTTCTTACTGGTAGGGCGCTTTTTACATCCACTCAAAACGGCACAGCAAGTTATTCCTTTGAGGCTATAACTAATACTACTGAAGAAGGAATTAGAACAAGTCTAGGGGCTGCATTTTTCGATGCTAACGCAACTGGAAATCTAGAATCACTAAGAAGTATTGTAGGAGTTTATGAATCATACATAGACCAGAGTCATGGCAAAGGGCTCTTTGCAATGTGGCATATTAAAGATCTATTGCCTAAATAGTAATTTATTATTTAACCATTTTTTTGTTTCAGAGTTTGATAATTGTGAATACATTTAATCGTGATTAATGTCACTATTAACCCGAACTGCTAATTGTACAACAGTAATGATCTGTCCCCATGGTTTTGGTACTTTGCTAGTAAGCATCGATTCAGGTACAATAGTTAAGGAGCCCCCAATATTAATAAACCATATTCATATCAGTGATGTTCTCTTCTCATAGTCTACTGACCAATTGGGATTGACTTAAAATTGTATAATCACTAATTATCTCACCTATAGTATTATTTATTTTTCTCAATATTATCCAAACAGAGTCCATATATGTCTTGTAAATCATCATTACAGGATTAAAATCGAAATATATCTAACCATAATGAGGTGTCATCTCACATTTACCATTCAAACTCTAAATCGATATTTATTAAAAGGTTACCTCCCCATGGTGATTTACCTAAAATACAGATCTAAAGAATTTACTATTTTAAAACATTACCTATTTAGGAACTAAATTAAAATATAATTAGAGATACAATGGGATTGAGTCATTTGCATCATGCGGACAAATATTTAAAACGTACGACTTTAATCAAATTTCTTTTTCTGATAATTTTATTATTTATCAGTTAAAGCAAAGGTTGATTATCATTCAAAGCCGGGAGAATTAAGAGTTTTAGACAAAACCATTATAAAAGAAATAAGTATGTCTAATCTGTGTCGGCGACAGAATCGTTAAGAAGGGACCATATATTAATTGAAAAAATGATAAATGCTTTAAAAACAATATCCGTGTTGTTAAAGAATGGGAAACAAATACCTGAATCAATATTAAATCAAGCAATTGATTTTGCAATTAATTTTACAAATACTTGTCATCACGGAAAGGAGGAAGAATCACTGTTTCCAACCTTAGAAAAAAATGGAATGCACAGGGAAGGGGGTCCCATAGCAAGGATGTTGTATGAACACGAGATAACTAAAGAACTCGCAAACTCCATCGTAAATTCAACTAAAATCTATATCTCATCAGGAGAACATACCGAACTTGTAAAAAATATTGATGATTATGTCCAACACGTTTCTCTTCATTTATCAAAAGAAAACCAAAGGCTTTTTGTTATGGCTGATATGATACTTAATGAACAAGGATCACAACTAAATGATGATCTGACCAAACTGGAGAAAGAAAAATTAGATAAGATAGGAAACTCACGTGGATACTATGAGAGTTTAGTAGATAATATCAATTTAAAGGATTGACTGTTCCCCTTTGTTTATCGGTTAAAGTTGTGACTCAGAAATGCAAATTTGATAATCAAATCCTTTCACATCACCGCTCAATCTCCATGGCATTTAATTTTTTGAATTGTGTGCTTACTAAATTTTATTCCCCACACGTTTATTATCTGATAGACATTGTCGGTTAATGCAAAACATGTTTTGATAAGTAATGAATCGTTAAAATTATTGATCAATTGCAGTGGACTATTTATTCCTACTATTAGGTTTGAAATCAAGATGTTTTATAAGTCTTGTATTTTACATAAGGGCTCTGTTCACTTAAGGATGAATCTATAGTTTAAAGTTATCATATCTCCCTTCTATGAGCATAACAAACAAAACATGTTCTTTTTGTCATGGTTTCAATCGGAGGCAAGTCAAGTCAAGTCAAGTCAAGTCATTTATAGTTTGATTAAAACACGTTGGATTTTGTATCCACAGTATATGTATTTATAAGAATCATTATTTTTAAACAATAAGCGATAAGTGAAAACATGTGTTGTAGCATGTTAACGCATGTTGATTTCAATTGAGTATAGTTTGATTAAAACAGTATTGCCAATACTTTGGTCTTGTCAACAGAATCTCCTTTCAATCACAGTATAGTTTGATTAAAAGTAGTGAAATATAATGAATTTACTTGCTTGGCATGCACACACTTATTGTATTAAAAGTTATAATGTATTATTTATATTAATAGTCTTTTATACAAATATTTAGATGATGCCTATAACGATGGCAAAATGCGCTCGGCTTTGTTTAGTTAACGAAATCTTATAGCTTGAAG
>DATEOO010000113.1:0-3267 GCA_035274085.1 Candidatus Nitrosocosmicus sp. | reverse complement strand
GTAATCTTAAAGCGCGTTCTGATCGTGCTCTTTTTCCTAGATCAGTATTTTCTAAATCTATTTGAACTATTTCTAGTATCCCGCTAACATTTTCTAAGATCTTGTAATCAAAATATGAAAAGAAATCAATTTCTATAATGTCGCCATTGGCTCTAGACTTTAGCTGTTGTGGTGAACCGCTTGCTACAATTTTGCCATTGTTAATTATCGCAATGTCGTCACACAATGCATCAGCTTCTTCTATATAATGAGTAGTTAATAGTATTGTGACCCCGTACTGCTCATTTATTTTCCTTATGAGTCTCCAAAGCAATCTTCTAGAACTTGCATCTAATCCAATGGTTGGTTCATCCATAAACAGTACTTTGGGCTCATGTAATAGTGCCATGATTATTTCTAGTTTCTTTTTCATCCCAGTCGAAAATTTTCCAACCCTCTTTTTGTCTTTTTCATCCAATTCCAAGTATTTCAACAAGTCAATTGCCTTTTTCTTCCAAGTATTGCTAAGACTATGTAACTTTGCTTGAATCCAAATGTTTTCCATTATAGTAAGCGAGTCGTCTAATATGACTTCCGATGAAATCCACCCAATATTCTCTTTAACTTTCAAGGAATGTGTAGTAATATTATATCCTGCAACTGATGCCCTTCCTTGAGTTGGTTTAGATAAGCCAGTTAACATCT
Organism: Candidatus Nitrosocosmicus sp.; assembly: GCA_035274085.1. GTDB lineage: Archaea > Thermoproteota > Nitrososphaeria > Nitrososphaerales > Nitrososphaeraceae > Nitrosocosmicus. The sequence goes on along the minus strand of DATEOO010000113.1, from coordinate 2,583 downwards.
TGATGACTGTGGTTTTACCAGCTCCATTTGGACCTAATAGACCAAATATGCTTCCACTTTTGATTTCTAAATTTATGTTATCTACTGCTGTTTGTTCTCCATATACTTTGGTGAGTCCGTTACATGATATCGCATTTTCTTGACTGCTTGAGGTGATATAATTAGCCAGAGGTCAAAATCACACTGTATGTTCAATTTGAGGTGATAAATATGTTCATGCTTGCATTATATTTTTATCATGTATTGATAACCATAAATTAAAGAAAAAAAGTTAGAGTTAGGTAAAATTCTATCTTATTTTTTAATAATAGATTGTCACCTTTTAGGGATATCTAAAGAAATATTTTGACAGTATTTGCTGTATGTTCTACATGCAAGAGGGGGGGTGGTTGCTTGATTGCTTGATTAGCTGGTCACCTGTTTGCTCGATTGAGATCGAACATTTTATTTTTATCATGGAATATTCTTTGTCCAAATTATTCTTTTTTAGAATAAATGTATTTACTATTTAACAGACTACTGTAGTTCCTGATTTGAGGAGGAAATAAAGTAAATCTTGTACACACAAACTTTTGATGTATCCTTATTTTCCTATCAAATCATCACCTGATCTTATTAATATGATTGATAAATTTGAATCCTAACTTGTCTCCTCATAACCAGCTCCTCCATCCTCGATATATCAAAAAGAAGCTTTTGAAAACACAAAATGTTGAATTTTAAGCAAAATTAAACATGTATTGCGACGTTCTGACTCTATTTCTAAGAAGAGAACTTGCTTTATATTTTCATTTTACTTTTGATTTTGGCGCATCATTATCACATCTTTACTTCTAGCAAATTTTATTAGATTTGTTTAGCTTCCATTGCATACTCTAACAGTTATAAATTGGAATAATTCAACAAGTTAACTATAACAGGAAATATGACGGGAAATGACCTTAAACAGAGCATAAGCGATGGATGGTATTTTTTTGTTGACATTGTTGGATCTTCTGATCCTAATTTATCAATATCAAGTCAATTAGAAAAAATAAATCGAATTAAAGACTTGATTTCAAGATTTCTCGATACACAAAAACATCCTGAAATATACAAGTCATTCACAGGGGATGGCATGTTAATCGTCTTCTTAAAATATGACTATCCGTTGGAACTTTCAATTTATATTCACAAAAATATAAAACAATTCAACATATCTGTATCAAATAAGGAACAAATTTTTGTACGGATTGGAATAGGATTTGGATCCTTTCTTTCCTTCCAAGACGGGGTACATACAGAATTTGCACCCTGGGGGCATGAATTAGTTCTCGCCAGAAGAATAATGGACATAGCAAGACCAAATCAAATATTATTAACTGATTATGCTTATCAAAAAATAAAAAATGATTATTTATTTGACAAGAATAAATTCGGTTTGACTTTGTACGATAAAGGTAAAATCATGTTAAAACATCACAATGAACTAGAAAATGTATATTCATTTTATAAGAGGGATGAATATGGGGATAATTCTGATATCGAATTTAGTTTGGATCTAAAGCCCTTGATTCAATACGAAAAATTTGCTGATGACTTTGTAGCCCCTATTCAAAATTTCTGTGAAGCAAGGTTTATGACCATTCTAAATAAATTCAAAGATCTGACTAATCCCTCAAAGGGATTAGAAATTGGATTGATTTCTATGGGCTTGATTTATAGAGTATTATTTGAAAATGGCCAGGATTATGTCTCTGCAACCTACTTGCCTCCAGGGGAGTACTGGGAATTACAAAATAATGATCCTTTAAATCTCTTAAGTCACCAGGAAAAATCGTTAGGACGCCTGAAACATCTTACTTCAAACAAGAAAAATTATAGGTTTCTTATAATGGAAAAGGAAAAGCTAGATGACGATATTCGAGCAAATCAAAATAGTTCATTACTTTTCATAAAATGGCATTCTGAAAATAATGTAAATTTATTCTATGTCAATCTTTCTGATATAGATAATATCTTAGTAAAGTACCCTAAAATAGTACATAATGTGGGACTAGGGTTTTGGTTTGGAAAATACGTACTTCAATTTGGCCCAATCATGGAATATATTAATCCCAAGGATCAGAATCATCCTTTGATGAGACGAAGGTTCTGGTTGCATCCTTTTGGTAGTGAAACCTTTAATCAAAGTAATCAATTTTTTGATGAACTAATCGAATTGACAAAGTCTGATAAGATGATAAGAATTGATCATAATTATTATAACAAAATTATTAATGGAAAAAAGATTTAGACCAATATTTGTAATTTAGTTTCCAAATTTTAAGATATACCAACCGACCACTTTTACTTCTTGCATCATAAATCAATTTATTTGCTGGTAGTAGGCTACCATACTATACTTTTGCTGTTTCTTTAATGTTAAGGATTTAGTAACGCTTTTTTTAATAGGGGTAAAAAGTAAATTGGGCTCAGCAAATTGATTATCGATTGAGCCACTTTTTGACCTTGTTTTTTAGCTATAGATCAATTATCAGTGATAAGAAAGTCCCCTTTTCCTGCTTGTTAACACCTCTACATTTACCCCTAAAGACGATTGGA
>DATEOO010000112.1:0-9013 GCA_035274085.1 Candidatus Nitrosocosmicus sp. | reverse complement strand
TATCTGGTCATGACAGGACCCGTGGCTACTACAAGTTACCGTTAGCCACATTAGAGTGCATCACCTACCTACATCTATAGGAGCACTTTATACCCATAGTTTACCATTATATACTATTTATAACCGATACATCTTTTCGATCGCTTAAAACATACCTATACCTATACCTAAACGTATACATTTTTCAGAGATTTTTGCAAGGCCGGCCCCGCAACTTACATTAATGATATGAATCCTGAGGGTTATGAAAATAGCATCATTAGAGTCACTAGTGTCACAATGACTCAAGAAGAATGTCATAATTTCGTGAATATCTTCCAAATGAAGTAAAGAAGGGGCTTAAGTTTTTTTGACTATATAGTAGTAGTTCAAAATATCCCCATCAATTTGCTTGACATCAATCGTTGCTGAAAAACCAACTTCCTTTAACTTTTGTTCAGCCATTTGTCGTCCCCAAACTGCACCCCAGCCGTCTCCGCCTTGAGCTAATGAGACAGTCATGCAGTGCATTGTTGAGAATGTGTAAATGGTAGGGCCCAATGGATTTTGAATGTTTTCTTCAGGGTTACTGGAAGCAGCAATGTCTTGCATCAAAAAAATTCCACCAAGTTTTAAGGCATTGTGAATTTTTGATAAAACCATTGAAGGGCGAGCTTGATCATGAATCGTATCAAAGGCCGTGATTAGATCATATTTGTTGGTATCAGATAAAGTATTGACATCTCTGACCTCGAATTCAACATTTGTGAGATTCATTTGTTTGGATTCTCTTATCCCCGATTCTACGCCTTCCTTCGAAAAATCATATCCAACGAACATGCTATTAGGAAATGCTTTTGCCATAAGATTCAATGCGTGACCGCTCCCACAACCTATTTCCATGACTAATCCACCACTTTGAAGCTTGTCAATCATATCTTTACCTGTCAAAGGTACTATTTGGTCTATTAGTCTTGAATCAAAAACTCTAGAAGTTTCTTCTGCTTGAAGAGACTGAAAATCTGGGTACTCTGAATATGGAACTCCCCCTCCATTTCTGAAGCAATCTACAATCTTATCTTCCACCAAGCCCAGTAAAGAAAGATATCGAGAAAAAAGAGCTAGATTATCAATTCCCGCCGCTCTGGTGGTAAATGCCGAATGTTCGGGGGGTAAAAGGTATTTTTTTCGTTAGGAAAATATTCAACAATACCTCCTACTACCATACCGCCCAACCATTCTCGCACATATCTTTCATTGAGATTTGCTTTTTTTGCTATTTTCTCTGCAGTACTTGGATTCTTTAAACCGGATAAAGTATCAAATAGTCCTGTTTTATGGCCAACACTTAGCAAAAGGGAAAGACAGCCACTATTTAGGATGTCCAGTAACTTCCTAGCAAATGCCTCGGCTTTAGCGTTATCATATACAGATTTCTGTTCCATGAAATGAGGTCATAATATTTGATATTAAAGAATTGTCATTGCTATGTTGAATTCGAGTGATTTTTATAGATACACGTGGATAAAAAATGTCTAAAAGCTTCCATAGATTCTCTTAAAATAAGCTTGATACCTAACTCATATCATCACGGTCAGTCTACTCATTAATCAAACAATGTAGTTTTGCCAATTTTTCTTTAATCGTATCAAATTCAGATGAATCAGGTATATAATAGTGTCTCACAAAAATAGAGTTCGGGATTCTTCCTTGCAATAAGTCTATTATCTCTGGCTCGATTCCCTCGTTCCTCATAAAAGTAGCAAAGACTTTTCTACAGTAAGAGATGTAGAATTTTTGATTGTTTCTCAAAAAAGTTAGTCTAATGATGTCGTAAGTTAGAGATTCTTTCTTATGATATGCCATATTTAACAAATTTTGATTAACTACCGAGACGAATGCCTTTTTTGTCCTTCTCAAAAATATCAAAGGATATCTAAAATGCTTTAACATTCTTTTATCTCTAGACAAATATTCCGATCCTTTACCAAGTCTTCTTTACAGATTAAATGATTCAATTGTCTCAGACGGCCACAGCCCTGTTAAATCATTAAACGAAAGTACATCATTAAAGCGTGGGTAAGAAACTATAGATTTTTTAATCCATTCTACTATTTTGGTAAGATTTCCATCTTCTTTGAGATGTTATGAAACCCAGCTAAAGAATCAGTAGAGATCCAATTTAGTTGGTAGTGTTTTCTAATGCTCTGCCAAGTATCATATTATCCAGAGTACTTTGAGAAGGCAGCCAAGGCTTTCATTATATGTTTTCGCTTTTCAAGAGAACTGGTCGTTAATTCAAAACCATTCCCTTTGTAGAGTATATGATGATACTTGATAGCATTCCTGAAAACCCTGTTAAATGTCTTTGCACAAGTATACTGAGACTCTAGATATTTTCTAAATTTTATACACTATCAGCAGTCAAATCTCCCAGGTTACCCTGATAAGGTGCTTTCGAATCGCAGATCAAGTTTCAAATCCCTGCGTAGCTGCAATATGGCTAATAGAAACCAAAAGGAAATGAATGCATTGATATGCAAAAAGGGATCATTAGGCGCTATCAGATCCCTATTTTATTTAAGGAATTAAAGAACGCATACATTAGTATCATTAACGAATAAATTCTAAAAATGACAAAAAGCATCCCCGATAAAGAATCCTAACATAACTGCTTTCGATAGAACATAGCAATTAGAAATGGATGTAACATAATTATATATTACTGTCGCAGGAACAATACAAATATACGCGGATACTGGATAGCAGTATCAAAAAAGGATGAAACCATAAGAATGCAGGTAATCTTACGAACTAGGTAAAAATGCTAATAGCAAATGGATAAAAGAGAAATTAAGTTAATTAGTTTTTGTTAATGCCAACGCAAGTCTCGATAGTTTAAAAGGCATTGTGAGAATTTCACTGTCTTTTATCCCAGCAGTCTTTAAGCATTCTGATGGCAAGTGTTCTTTTGGAGGACTATCCCTTGAGATCAGTGCTAGTTATATATGAAGAAAAAACTATAAAAGACGATTGAATATAATAGACAGCTTTTCAGTCCAGGCTATACCTTGTCATGTCATGATGTTTGCTACTCCTTAGTTCGTGTTAAAAATAAATGGTCATTATCGAAAATTATTGATTTTAAATGGCCCTGAATGTCATGAAATGTCTTAAAGCTCATTGGATTAGATTATATCATTTCATTCTCTAATCTCATTTGTCTAGCTAGAGAAACCTTTAGTTCAATCAACTCAGGAGTAGTAAACATAGAAAGCAAAACATGATTGTCCATTGGTTCCTTGTTAATATGAATCTCTTTAGCGATCCTGTTGTTTCTACCAGATCTTTCACTCTTTATAATGGACAATTGAATCCCTAGATGTTCAAAGCTGAAATTTCCGAAGGGTAATTTTGAAGTCAGGTATTTACAATCTTCCGCTAGTCTAATCCTTGATTCCCTTTCAGATATCATATTAAAAGTTATTAAATGTTTAAGTATAATTTGGTTTGAAATATCTTTTTAATAGTAATTCTAAGTAGATTTCTTCAGTGACAAAGTCTTCACGAAGCATCACTAACTTGTAACCAGATGGGTTCTATCCAATAACTGAATAGGTACGAAAATTTATCAAATCGTGTTGTAAGAATTGGCAGCTATATCTTTTTGATCCGTTGATTCTTAATCGGCCTAGAGACTTTACAAAAAGATCATATTCACATCTTATAGTAATATATCTAAATATTCACAAAGGGTTAACAGGGATAATCCATTCCCATTTTCACACTCTTTGTACTATATTTTGGAATTTGAAAGTAGTTTGGATTAAGTGTTTACTCTTGACTACTACAATATTTAGTCTATTGATTGTACAAATTAAGACCAGTGTTCTCACTGGATGACATACCACCAGAATTACAAGAATTTATGATAGTAGCATTTGGTGGGGCATAACAATACGAACCCTGCAAGGAGCTTTGTGAACTGGTTATAGATGGATCTTCATTAGTATGACTACCACTAACAGCAAATTCCACATATGCATAAGATACGTTAGTGAAAAGAATTGACATTGAAATCGTCAGAAATATAGCAAGAAATGTTAAACCAATCTTTTTCCTAAATGGACTAATACTCATTAATTATAATACTGCCGTTTCCTATATCGCTATTATGTTACTTTAAACTAAAATAGTTTTACAATAATTTGTTACTGAAATTAGTTAGACTATCATTGTAGTATATTTTAATAAGTAAACTAGTCAGTATCAACTCTGTAAACAAGAATAAATCTTTAATTCTTGTGATCTTAATCACAGTTGTCGCAAATTAGGAAAATGTTCAAATCATATCCCTTGGCAATATTTTTCGTTCACTTTTCAGACAGAAAAAACTAACCATATAGAATGAGTTCAAAACCATTTGAATTAACGTTTATCGGCTATAAAGAATTATAACACTTCACCAAATTAAAAATTGAAAGATTTAACAAAATGTTTACTTTGCTTAAATGATTGTTCATAAAATTCAATTCGGGAGACAAAAATGAAATTTAATTTAAATTAACATTGTAATTATTTAGGATAAGTCATATTATCTGCTGATGTGAAGTTCGTAAATCAGTCACTAATCAAACCAAAATCAATACTAGACTTATTTATAGAAGCATTATCAAGCAGCTGACCGAAGGTGTCTGTTTGTATTGAATAATTATCTAAGGATGTCAATAATAACAGAATAAGTATCAATGTAGGAATCATTGTCAAAGAACAAAAAGTCTTTAATTTCATATTGTACATGCTACTTTATCCTTTAAAAATTTATTGAGGAAAACTGACCTCTAATATCAAATTTGAAATAGTCCATGACCTTAAATGATCAGCGAAATACCTTAGGCCAAGCGACATCAAAAAATTTAATAGTCAAAGAACAGTCAAAACCATTTCATTCACAAGCTTTACATCTACTTATCATGATTTTAGAATAAAAGTCCAATGCCCACAATAGCTTCTCATATTCATTCTGGCATTTATTAAATTAGTTTGTTAATTCGGGATTAAGATTTTCCATATTCTTCGAATGAAACCAATTCGTGCATAGTCAGCCTATTTTTCTTTTTTTTCTTTCCATCAATTTTCTTTTTTGGATATCCAAACCCTACTACGATCACAGGCTTATAATCAATTGGAATAGAAAAATCTTTTCTTAACCGCTCTTCTTCTATCCCTGTAAATAGAGCAGAACCGACGCCGTAGTTCCATGCAGCAAGCTGCATGTTCTGTACCACCTTGCCAGCATCAATTAGGTGAAACCGAAAATAAGGATTAGTCAAAATAATTATAGCGAAATTAGCCCCGGAAATCCATTTTCCGCTGGTACTATCGCTGGATAATTTAATCAGATTATCTTTATTCTGTATGACTATAAATCTCCAGGGTTGCGTATTTAGTGAACTACCGGTAAGCCTAGCAGCTTCTAAAATTTTAAGCCTAATCTCTGAAGATACGCTATTTTGATCATTAAATTCTCTAACCTCGAGTTTGGTCACTATACAATCATAAGCATCCATGTTATACCATCTATTATTGATCATATTAATCATTTCAGATAATTTTATAAATTAAAATTTATGAAATATTTGCATTCAATTAATTTAAAGATAAATCGAAGATCTTTGAATTACGGTAAGTTTTTGGATTACTGTTTGCCAAATTTTGTTTTAAGTTTAGGATTAGTTTGATCAGTCCAGGAAATATAAAATCGATGATATTAAGAGGGAAGCTATCGAGGTCCAGACCTTTACTAAAATATATCTATTGATTAACAGACAATCCAATTTTTTTGTCAAAGGACTTAAACATAAGGTTTTGACTCCTGCTAACGAGCGAAACTTTAGTTATATAGCCAGTTGCTTTTACATATCTGTTGTTTTTTTGACTAGCAATAAGGATGATTCTGTCAAATTGATGACTGCAAGATAAAATAAATCAGTCAATTCGATCTAAAGTAATCTTCCTCATATTCTATCGAGGAAGCCAAAAGTGTATACATGCAGATACTAACCTGATTTTAGCCATGATTTAAGGTGATCGGTTCTGCTGATAGTGAGGGTTTATCCATTCAATGAAGCTGGCATAGTTTAATGACCGAGCATCCTCAAGATAGTTGGAAAGAATTTTAATGAAATCAAACCCATTAATGAGATCGAAACTCAGCACGAGGTCGTGTAATTTACAGTCTACAACTTTGTGAGCGTACTCTAGTGGTGTTAATTTTTCCGAATATTCACAGTAGTTGTATAATCTACCACCCCCAATCATTCTTTTCAAATTCAATCTCATTGCAATATCCTTTCTCCCTTGATACAACTTGTGGCCTATCCCTCTATGTCTAACTTGAGGGTGTGTGGATATATCTGCACCATAGAGAGTATCACCAGCCGGAAAATGGGTTGTAAGCAGCCCATTTCCCGTAATACTTTTCCAAGTGTGCTCTGCATATGTAGGATTTAATTGCACTATCAAACTTGTAGCTGATCCTACAATTTTTTTATCAAGCTCAGCAACAAGCTGTCCCTCTGGAAATATATCTAGATGACTCTTTAATTCATCGGGATGCCAAATATTACCAATCTTAGCTAAATCAGCAAAAGATTCTTCTTGCAATTTTACTATTTCTGGAATATCAGCCATAGTGGTGGGTCTAATTAGAACTGAATCCGAGTCAAGTACATAAAATGAACTCATTAATGCACTATAGGATTACATGAACGATTTAAATTTTTTTTTAAGTGAAAAAAGGATATTGGATATTGATTCACTCTTGCATATTACACAACTTTCGCTAAGATGATAGCTTTTAGAGTGCATATTTAAAGGGATTCGATATGAAAGAAATAACAGAGAGAAGGTTTACACTAATCTAATTTCAGTGTTACTGCAAAGGGGATTCATATTCATGTATTCATGAGAAGCAAAAAGTGTAGACTCGATGAAATTAGAAACCTTTTACAATAGCTATATGGGTCTCGTGTCAATTCAATAAAGCCTCAATTATAGCAGTTACACAACAAATATCCAAAAAAACACCATGTCAAATAATTAGGGCAACCAATCTCCAAATTAATCAGTGAAAATATGTTGCAAAGAATTCAGACTTGAAATAGATCCTCAATTATTTGATTAAAAGTATTTGTAATTCTTTATTAGCATCTGAAAATAATTGGGTCAGGTTAGATGATTATAAGTTAATATTAATTTAGAACTTTGTGAATAAGTCATTCATATCATGAAAAATTACCTACGGATAAAATGCAAAATACATCGTTATCGAAATTATTTATGGTAAATGGGCATTCTATTTCAGTATTTAGATTGTAAAATATTATCAACTAACGGGTTGCAACATTCACTTTAATAAAAGCTATTTTAATTGAAATCTCGTTATAATGTTAATTCTTATCTACTAAGGGAATTACCCTTTCGCCTAAATGTATACGTTAGATTAGAAAACTAACTCATCTGATGAAGGGAAGAATATAGACACTAAAGAAATGAAGTTAATATTTTGCAATACACATAAGAAACTAGTCTAGAATTAATATTAAAATTACGACAAATTCTTTTAAGATCGCTCGAATAACGTAATTACGATGGAAACAAGCATTAATAAGTTCAGAGTAAATTACTTATGTAGGCTAGGAATTATTATTGAATGAAAGAGACTTTCAGTTAAATCCATTTGTTGAAAGGTTTAATGAATATATTAATAAAATTAATGAGTCCCTATCAAGGGAGATAGAGTCTTATTCTTGGTCGGAATTTTATCTTCCACTCAAGTATGCGTGTCATGGTGGTAAACGAATAAGACCTTTGATCTTAAATCTAGCAGCCGAAACTATTAACAATAACAATATTAGCTCCTTAAACTCAAAGTCGAGGGAAAACATTCTTGCTGTTTCTTCAGCTATCGAATTACTACATACAGAATCAGTAATACATGATGATATAATTGACTCAGATAATGTCAGAAGAGGCTTACCTTCTTTCCATGTAAAATATGGATACAATGCAAGTATTCTAACTGCGGATTTCATTTTAGGCATAATACTAAATATTAGTGCTAAAACCAATAACAATCGCGTTACCCAAGAGCTATCTACTGCATCAATTAAAATGAGCGAAGGTGAAATGCTTGAGTTACGACTAGTTAAGAACCATAAAATATCTCAAGAGGAATATATTACTGTCATCGAAAATAAAACGGCATCATTGTTTGAGGCTTCAGCTAAAATTGGTGCAATTCTGGCAAATGGGAACGAAGATCAAATTAATGCTCTTGCAAATTTTGGACGTCTTCTGGGCATAGCTTATCAGATTCATGACGATTTAGTTGATTATAACAATGAAGAAAGATTATTTAATATCCTTGTTAAACAAAATGACGAGGATAACATATTTATCGAAATAATGGAAAACACATATCTTAATTATTCGAATCTTGCCAAAAAAGAACTCGATAGTATAAATAGTAACCATCATTCCAAAAAAATACTTCAGGATTTGACCAATTTGAGCACATTCTCTTAAGTAGGCTACCACCACTTTAGATTAGATACCATAAGTAACCATACATTGTAAATTCTCCAAAGTAACTATCAAGAGACAGATTTTAATGAATTGAGGAGAAAAGTTAGAATTACAATTTGATACTATTTAATGGCTCCTTTGATACTCATACCTGACATACTTGTCGCCAGCTCCGACAGATATTGACCATAACCATTAAAAAGCCTGAAAATTCTATGTCCTTGCCCAACGGTAAAGTGCCTTTGGAACTAAACATTCTTGCATGGATTGGATAGTGACACGAATATAGAAATTCACAACTTTAGGTGATGGTAACTATTTCAAAACTTTTCTTGCAAAACCCAAGTAAGTGGTATGTCCTATCATTCTCATAGATGGACGTGTTTTACCTTCTCTGGCCTCTATTTTACGGATAAATGTCTCTACACAGTCGGAATCAACAAAA
>DATEOO010000111.1:0-7507 GCA_035274085.1 Candidatus Nitrosocosmicus sp. | reverse complement strand
GATATCTTTTATAGGATTGATTGCTGCCTTGCCATCAAGCATTGAAGGTAGCATGTTCAAGCCGATTGAAGAATCGCTGAGTGCTGGTATATAGATGGGGACTTTAGATTTGTATGCTGAGACCATAAATGATTTGCCAGGCGCCTTGGATTTTTCAGCAGCTTCTTTTCCTATCAAATAAGATAGATCAGCAGTTGAGCTATTTGTCATGTCAATATGCTTTTGGTATATGTTTTGAATATTTTTTTGAATTATTGTATCCTGGGATTGAAGGGTACCATATTCTTTTATATATATATCATAAATTCTTACGATTTGTTTAGAATATAATATATCATCATCCACATCAAAATGGCCTTGCCTAACCGGCAAGTCATATGCAAAGTGCAAATCATGATAAGCATTGGCACCTGTTGTAACAATCCAATCAACAAAACCATTATCTATCATACTCGATATAATCTTCCCAAATCCTATAGGAGTTAATGCTCCAGCAATCGTCAAGCAAATGGTCGCATTAGATTCTACCATTCTTTTCATTATGTCTGCAGCCTCTGCTAGTCTCCTTGCATTGTATCCTGTATTTCTAAATAAATCCATCAATTCTGATATACTCATATTAGCAAAGATTTCCGGAGGGTCAATTTTTTTTCCTGAAAAACTATGTCGGTTATGGCTCAATCCCTTTAATCTGGATCCAACTTATTATAATTGTAATCTAGTCAGACACCATTAAGTAAAGTATATTACTTAAAGTAATTTATTAACGTGAAAATATTTACATCATTTTGTTGAGACAAGTAAAAAATAAGAATGCGGATAATAGATCTAGTCCAAATTATTTATCCAAAGATGTACGGGATTATTCTATAAACCAAAGTACATCGATAAACCAGATTTTGAAAGATATGGCTGATTCCGGTGGATTCGAGGGAAGACACTTGGCTATTGGCGTTGACATACTCAAAAATATGTTAAATGAAAAGAACTGTACCAAGTTCATATCATTTGTAGGTGCCCTTATTTCTACGGGGAACCGAGGTATCATACGTGATATGATAAAGAATAAGATGTTTGATTGTATTATCACAACGTGCGGTGCACTAGATCACGATATAGCTAAATCTTTTTCCTCATATTATGAAGGTGATTTTAGATTAGACGATCAATTTCTACTAAAGAAAGATATTCATAGATTAGGCAACATCTTAATTCCGAACAATAATTATGGACCCCTTATTGAAAATAAAGTTCAATCTTTTTTGCAAAAACTGTACGATAGTTCAAAATTTTCACGGGAATTGGCACCATCTGAAATAATTAGATATATTGGAAGCCACTTAAACAAATCGTCCTTTTTATATTGGGCTTTTAAGAACGATATTCCTGTATTTGTTCCTGGGATTGTTGACGGAGCAGTAGGTAACCAGATTTGGTTATTTAATCAATCTCATAAAGATTTCAAAATTGATATCCTAAAAGATCAGACAAGGTTATCTGAGATAATATTTGATGCAAAAAAGACAGGAGCATTCATGATGGGAGGAGGACTCTCAAAACATCATACTCTATGGTGGAATCAGTATAGAGGTGGACTGGACTATGCGGTATATATTACAACCGCATCTGAATGGGATGGAAGCTTAAGCGGAGCTCCAGTTGCCGAGGCTATTTCTTGGGGAAAGGTTACTACACAAGCTAAACAAGTTACCATTCATGCAGATGTGAGCACTGTGTTACCCTTTATCTATAACGGATTGATATCAAAATAAAAAATGTTCTTCTTAGATAAAAGTAGGAGCTGGTCTATTGAAGGATAATTTTATTGATTCGAGCTGAATTAGGATCTTCTGGCTGATCCATTGCATTAGTAGTTGAATTTGCAATTTTGTCAACAACGTCTAACCCTTCTGTTACCTTTCCAAATACTGTATATTGATTATCTAAAAATTTCGAATCATTTAATACGATAAAGAACTGTGAACCAGCACTATTGGGATCATTTGTTCGAGCCATTGATAATATCCCCCTTTCATGAGGTATGCTGTTGAACTCTTGATTTATTGTGTACCCTGGACCTCCAGTGCCCCAAGTATCTCTGCTACTGTTGTCATTTTTTGTATTCGGGTCTCCAGCTTGAATAACAAAACCTGGTACTATTCTGTGAAATACTACTCCATCGTAAAATCCTTTTCTAGCCAGATCTTGAAAGTTCTTTACGTGATTAGGTGCTACATCAGGATAAAATTCAATTTTTATCGGACCTTGAGTAGTTTCAATTGTTGCTGTGTTATTTGTAGTAGTAGTCATACTATTGTTTGATGTTGTATTGTTGATATTATTTAAAACATTAGATTCAAAAATCAAATTTGAGGTGCCGTTTGTTAGATTGCTAACTAGGGTAGTAGCATTGGAGGAGGGGGTGGAGGAAGACGTACCATTTGCATTGGTTGCTTTGAAATCATGGTTCACTTTGTACACCAATACTCCAAAAAATAATCCTGGATCATTACTTTCGAAACTCTTTGAAGCATATACCAGTGATAGTGGTTCTGAAGTGTTACCTTTTGGATATTTTATATCCTTTATGTAAAAGGGTATAGCATTAGGCTGATACGTTGGTGATAATGTTCCACTACTTGGATTATAGAATCCAATCGTTTGAAACGGCATCATTTTCCCCAAAAGCGAATCCCAGTACTTTTGTTTTGGTGTATCTCCATTAGATTCAACATATTCTGATTCATTAAATCCCCCTATTCGAATAAACCAATGCTTTTTACTTTCATCTCCACCACTTCCTAAAACATACAGTGGGGTTGGATTGGTAGGATCCAAAGAAGGCAATTTTTGTCCGACTACATATATCACGATATAGTCTGATTTCAAATCATTAGCAATTTTCCATCCTTCTTCTTCAGGACTGATGAACATTTTTGCTATTGTTTCTATTCTTGTTTGGTTGATAGTTGCATTATCTGCAATAGATGTTCTGTTTCCTAAAGTTGTAATCCAATATCCGTAATCCCACCAAGCTGTTACCACTGAATCAACTGGTGTATTCTTGGATATCCAGTCTAGTGTTTCAATCCAATCATCAGTTGTTAATCGATAGTTAGTACCTCCATTAGCAATAGATGTAGGAACATCTGCAGAAGTTATCCAATTTGTGTTGGTATCATAAACCATAGGAATGGATAGCATTACTATCAAAATGGCTGCAAACCCTGCATACGGTAAAAATTGTTTTTTTAGTTTCATATTCTTTTGGAATTTTGCTCCGGTTTTATTTGAAGTTGTTAGTGTTTGTTCCGCTTCTGTCCTGATCGATGTTATGGCTCTAATTGACTGATAAATTCCTATACTTGATAATATAATTATGCTTATCGATGCAAATACCAAAAGCCTTGCAAATGTTGCGCTAATGTAAATTCCTGTAAGCCCTATTATCAGTGCAAAAATCATATTGGTATTATTTTTATTCTTAAATGCTAACCATATTCCTAGACCCGCAAAAATGATCAGAATTGAAAACTGTCTAAAGTAATCTACTATCGTAGGTGTGAAATGTTCTGCAACAGATTCTACTAATTTGTTCTCTGACGAAAGAAATGGGTTTATTGCATTAAGATATCTAAAGGAAGGTACTTTGTAAAAGCCTCCCGCTACTATGGACATTCCTATTATTACAAAAATTCCAAGAATTATTGCAGTTTTTAAAGTCGCCCTTCTCTCAGAACTTTTCAACCTTACTATGGTAGTAACCAGTAGAAATAGTGTGCTAGTCATTAACAATAAACCTGGTAATCCAAGAACAAATGATATACCTGGCCTCGGAAATGCCCCGGCAACTAAGATAACTGAAGCCGTAAAAAGAACTGCCACAATTAAATTATTTTTGAGATCTTTGGAAAGAAATCCAAGGACTAGTATAAAGATACCAATAGGGATTACGAAATACTGAGCTCCACCCCAGGAGGTTACTGCCAGGCCAATTAAGATTCCTCCAAAAATTGCTTTGGGGATCAAAAATTTGTATTTTTTATCCTTTAAGGCAGATAAGAACAGATAGGTGCCTCCTAATCCATAAAAAAGACCTAGTGGCTCTGACTTAAACCATCCCAGGTTTCCCCTTTGAATTATTGCAGGACTCACAGCAAAGAAAAGGGCTGAAATTAATCCTGGAATGGTATTTCCAGTTATAGCTCTTACAACCAAGAACATAAGTACGGTTGATGCAGCTCCTATGACAACCGGAAACCATATTGTGAAATCCATCAAAGACATGTTCATACCAAAAATTTTGTAGAGAGTGGCTGCAGTTAGGTGTAGTCCAGACTGCGATGTCTCAGCAATTTCTCTACCATCTGGAAACCATGACTTGTAGTCATGCCATTCGAGATATGGTCCATATCCATGATTTACTATATATTCTGTAGCTCTAAAATCAAAAAAAGGATCAAATTCATTTAAATAAAATCCATATTTGATTGGGTATGCTCTAAGGATGAATGCAATGCTAAATGCTAAACATAATACTGCTATTATAAGAAGATACTTAGTCGTCCTACGACTCTTCTCTGATTTTAATAACTCTCTTCCTGCCATTACCTACACGTTTATTATGATTTTTTTAACTTTATTTAATTTAATCATTCTTAGTGATGATGCCGCGTATTGATTATGCCTGTTTATTCAATTTCCAATATTGCAGTTTTACAAATATTCACATCTTTACAAAAATCTTCTGCGTCCTTGACTGTTCCTACAATAGATCCATAATGCATCGGTATTGCCATTTTTTTTGGCTTGATTAACTCATTGGTGGCTTTTCCAGCTTCCTTTGCGGTCATTACATAAGTACCTGAAACAGGCACAAATAAAATATCTGGGTTTACATTTTCCATTTCGGGAATAATATCTGTGTCACCTGTATGGTATATTTTTAAGTTATTTACATTTATGATAAACCCGATTTTTTCATCTTTTTTCGGATGAAATTTTTTATCGGTATTATATGCTTCTATACCTCTTATTTCTATATTTCCAACGGTCCTTGCTTCCTTTGGTTTTAAGGGAATTATTTCATTTTCTACGTAATTCTTTTTTAATACTTCCACGCATTCATGAGAACAAATTATTTTGGTATTTTCGTTTATCACATACTTAATATCCTCTATACTTAAATGATCAAAATGGTTATGAGAAATCAAAATTATATCTGCATCACTCTTGCTAACATAGGATGGAATTAATTTGTACGGATCAACATAAATTTTATTACCATCTACCTCAATTCTAAATCCATCATGTCCATTCCATCTTATTTCGATCCCTTCAATATTCATCATATATGTATAAAGAAAGTAATCAGGAATAATTTAAATTTGACCTAACTTTGGAATGTACAAAAATAATCCTATTGCTTCTTAATGTGAATACATCTACTCCTTTTTTAAGGGCCCTTTTGATTAAATTCTTATCTATCGTTGCCAAGGGGAGTCTTTTTTCTGCTGAAATATTTAATAAAATGGAATCAACAGTTGAATTGGCTTGTGCTATTTCTAACTTATTTAGTTCATTTTTGTCTAGATACTTGAAATCCCCTTTTTTTATCTGATCATTGATTATTTTTAAGGAAAGACTGGCAATTTTTGATCTCTTTATTCCTGCCGTTTTTTCTAACTGTGCTAGTTCATTAACCGTCTCCGGATGAATGAGCCACACAAGTTTACCAAATCTAGATTCTAAAGCGTCCAGGTTTTTGACCGGATCATAGCATAAAACCATTAAAAAACTAGTATCAGAAATAACCTCCATTTTGATTTATACAGCTATTCCTGCACCTATTAATCGCCATCGATCTGCTATTCTCCGGCTTAAAGCTACTCTGCTTTGAGGCATCAAACATATCGGTTTCTTTATTTTTACTTCGATCTTCTGATTTTTTGAATTTGTAACATTTCCTATCGTAACCGCTGTTCCTATATTCAATCTTAAATTTTCCTTGGTTTTGATGGGTTCAACCTTTACCAAATCCTGTGTTCCAACAGCGGTATCAAATAAATTAATGTCTATCGTAATTTCATCGACAACGGGGGGCAATGAATTCGGTTTTCCAACCACTGCGCCTATCAATGAATCACTTTTTATAAATGACGGGTCCAGTTTTGAACCTATTGCGACCAATCCACCTGGCTTCACTTTATCCACTAATCCTGCACCAGTAGCCAATGATCCTACCTCAGAAAAAATAGATTCATATTTGTTCTTCTTTTCATTGTATATTCCAGGTAAAATTTCTATTTCGCTGCCAGTTTCAAATTCACCTTGAATTAAAGCCCCTCCTAGTACGCCTCCTTTGATGTTTTTGATGGGTGTACCTGGTTTGTTAATATCAAAAGATCTTAATATATGCATTATACCATTTTTATTGTGAATTCTTTCGGGCGTGGGAATATATTCTTCAATATATTCGATTAATACATCGATATTTGCCTTATGCTGAGCAGATATGGGAATTATCGGGGCATTTTCAGCCACACTTCCCTTTACAAATTCTTTTATTTGGTTATAATTTTCGAGAGCATTTTCTTTTTCAGTTAGATCGACTTTGTTTTGTACGATTACGATGTTTTCAATTCCTAATACTTGTAATGCTAATAGATGTTCTCTAGTTTGTGGTTGGGGTACTTTTTCGTTAGCTGCAACAACTAATATTGCGCCATCCATTAGAGCACCTCCAGAAAGCATGTTGGCCATCAAACTTTCATGACCAGGCGAGTCAACGAAACTTACTACTCTTGATAATTGTGCTTCGGAATTACATATACCACATGTAGGTTGAACAGAATAATTTGATGGAGGTTGACAATTAGGACATTTATAAAAAGCAGCATCTGCATAACCCACTTTAATAGTAATTCCTCGTCGAAGCTCTTCACTGTGACCGCTTGTCCAAACTCCTGTTATAGCTTCAATGAGTGTAGTTTTACCATGATCTACATGTCCTGAGGTACCTATGTTTATACAGGGTTGATAACCATATTTTTTAATATACCACTCAGGTAAAGTATCCTTCCAGTGCAATACCTGTTGTATTTTTTCTTTCAAATATTAATTTACTTAAAGTACAAAGCCAGCCAGATAATTATGAGATGAATGTTAGAGAAATATTTTTTTGAGTTTATTTAGTTTCCTGGGTTTCTTCTTGTGTTGAAGGTTGTTGCTCTTTTTCAGGCAATGTCGCATCGATCAGCCGACAATTTAATTGATAGATTTCCTCTGTGATCATATTCCCTCTAACCAATTTTCTTTTTCTTTCTCCGGGTGCAAGATTTCGCATTCCAACTCCCCTTGTCATGAGTACGTATTTTTTTGTGGCTCCATGTAGGTCTGATCTCATAGGTGTACCTGATTTATCACTACCGCCAGTTAACTTTATTTTCCCTTCCTTAAATCCTAAAACAGATGATTCTAATATGTCTCCAAGCTTAGAACCTAATAG
>DATEOO010000110.1:0-2380 GCA_035274085.1 Candidatus Nitrosocosmicus sp. | reverse complement strand
GAACCACTTTACAAAAAATTCATGGAACTGATAACTCCTGGCTCAGTAGTTTCATTTGGCGGCTTTGGCAAGATTGAGGAAGTATCCTAATATGGAAATATTGAAATGAAGAAATTTATATTAACAATAGCATTTTGTTTTAGTTTTGCTCTAATCTTTCACATGGAGTTGGCTAATTCTGTATTTGCTCAGGAGAACAACAGTAACAATTCAACGATAACAATACCTACAACAATATCAAAAGAGGCACAAAACGCTCTAGTAAACATTACAAAACAGATGCCAGAATTTGTTCCTCCAAAACCAAATGATCTAAAAGCATGGGAAGAACTGAATAAACAGGTTTCTGCTGTGTGGATATCTCAATCTCAACCCCTTGTAGACAGTTTTGAAGCTAAAATAACCTCAACCAAGTTAGGTAACGTATCTATAGTTGATATTAAACCAAAGGACTGGAAGGACAATGGAAAAATTCTAATATATATACATGGAGGTGGATATACGATCCTGGGTGCAAATTCCACACTAAACACTTCTGTACCAATGGCGAATGCAACCGGCCTTAGAGTTATTTCTGTTGATTACTCTCTGGCTCCATTTTCAAAATGGAATGAAACAACAAGTGAAGTTGTATCAGTAGTTAAAGCATTGAAGAATCAAGACAACTCACTTAAGGACATTGCAATGTATGGTGATTCCGCAGGGGGAGGACTAGTAACCAGCTCTGTATTAAAAATGCGAGACGAAGGTATTGGAATACCTGCTGCGATAGTGCTTTGGTCTCCTTGGACTGACGTATCTGGAGCCGGAGATACCCACTCAACCTTAAAGTCAGCCGATCCATTCATTCCCGAAACAATGTTAAGGAATATGGGTGACGCTTATGCTAATGTTACTGATCAGAAGAATCCCTACGTTTCTCCAGTGTATGGAAACTTTAGTAAAGGATTCTCACCAACCCTAATTCAAGTAGGAACCAAGGAAATATTGCTTAGCGATTCAGTTAGGCTCTACCAAGCTTTAAACCAAGCAAATATTCCAGTAAAATTAGATGTCTATGAAGGCATGCCTCATGTATTTCAAACGAATATGTATAAAACTCCTGAATCATCCTTAGCCATTGTAAAGACTAGCGAGTTCCTAAAAGAGTACCTAAACCATCAGCAAAGACCCTAATCAAATCCAATTAAGAAAATATATGATTTCTGTAAGGTGTCCTGTTTATATTACCGGTATTCATAACTGGGTCAACATGTAATATTGAAAAAGAAAATAGAAAGTTGTCTAACCAGGAATGGGGTTTAAGAGCATGAACTAGGGCGTAGCAGCTCTTTCCCCATCCCAGGAATGAGTCTCTGCAGATGCAACACCGTAGAGCATAATGCTGTATACAAAATAGTATTTAATGATAATAGAAATGAATGAATGAAAATATAAAAAAGTGTTTGTGTTATTATGACAGGTGATTTTGTAGTGCTAGGTAGTGTTTTTTCTTACAACGAGCCTCATCTCTAAAACTGACTTGAATAGATAAGGATGGTGATAGTAGAAGATAGTCCATCTAGGATGGGATTGAGATCATAACTGGGAAGCAATATCTCTTTTCCCATTCTAGGAGTGATTAGCCTTGCAGATGTCATCTAGATTGGTAAGATCCTATACACTAAATGGTATTTAACGATTATGGGGTTTTGAACCAAGGTAATGAGGCAAACCGAATATTTTTATCAATATAGTTGTAGGATTCATCATTGTATTAATTAAAACATTGAGCTAAAACTTTTGATGATGACGATAGTAAAAAGCCTAGAAAAATCAAGGATATGTTTAAAAAACGGCGACGGTGTACATTAACGGTATAACGAGTATCGATATACTTTCGAACGAGGAACATTAACAATGAGTCTGTTAGGTGGTGTTCTCTCTTTCGATAATGAAATTTTAAAACGGATTGTCGTGTGGATATATTTTTTGTTCTATCTACAAAATTAAAACACCCTTATATCATACTGCTGATGCAATCGAAATATGCAAAACAAACCATTGATGTTTGCGGTAGTTGTAATAGCTATTGTAGCAGTGGGACTATTAGCAATGCCGGCTTTAAGTGAACACGTGTATGCTGGAAACTTTGTATCTGAATCAAAGAACAAAGGACAGCAAGGCGAGCTAAAATCTGATAATAAACGCCAGGGACACGGTGGAAACAATTGTCCAAAATGCGAACGTGACAGTGACGTTTAATATATAGCGCAAATGATGATACACAAAGCAGTTTTACTTTTAGCGATCTCTACTTTAACATTAACAGCAATAGGCCCTGCAGTAATACCCTTCCTGGATCAGGCAAACGCTGGTAACTTTGTATTCGAATCAAAGA
>DATEOO010000109.1:0-4221 GCA_035274085.1 Candidatus Nitrosocosmicus sp. | reverse complement strand
TATTGTCCCTTGAACAAATTCATTAACATTTCCAATGGATTGCTGCTATTACTGCTAGTTGTAGCATTGTCTGCTGCTTGACCAGTTTCATTTGCTGCACCGCTTAAGCTCTCTGTTGCATTACTACCAGCCTCACTCAAGGTCTCTGATGCATTACCTGCTGCTTCACCAGTTTCATCTAATGCTCCTCCTATACTATTACCAATTTGTTCACCTAAAGATTGAGCATTTACAGATTGTGTGTAATAATTTCCACCACTACCGGCTATTAAAGAGATAATTCCTGCAAAAACGAACATCCCAATTGTATATTTAATAAAATTCATTACAAAGTATTAGTAGGGGGTTGTTTTTAAGATTTACACATAATATTTTTATAGAAAATTTAACAATTCATAAATTATATCTTAATCATACCAAATTTTTTATTACATTTTTGATATTAACTCGCAATTATTGAAAATAATACGTTGATAAATTAATTTTGAAAAAAAGTTAATGTGGTTTGATCTCTACTGGAGCAAAGAATTGGATCACTATGCTAAGTATATAAAGCCCAACAAGAAATATTCCAACGCGTATCCCGATGTATTTTTTAAACAAGGGAATCAATGCCACTACCGTTATTGAAGTAGCTAGCATCATCTGAAACCATAATAACTCGCTGTTAGGAATAGTAGTAAAGAACCCCCCATGATACATGGCAGCAAGGATTGCTACACCCAATAGAAGTGAATTATTAAGTATTTTGGACCCAAGGACATTTGCTATTGCGATTGCCGTACCGGCAGCTCCCTTCCTGGCCAATATCATCATAGAAATTTTTTCAGGCATTTCTCCAGCAATGGGACTAATTATGACTGCCAATACAATGGTGGATACTCCAATATCTTCAGAAAAAGTTTGAAGAGACTGAATAAATGGTCCAGCACCCACCAAAATACCAATGGTTCCTGCTATAAAAGCCAAAATAGCTTTTGTCATATCATTTTTATTTGTTAGAATATGAGCAGGAGTCGTAACTGATTTACCTTCCAAAGTATTTACAACGACTGGTTCGCTGATCTTTTGTTCTCGCTTCATTTCTATAAAAGCAATTAGTACATACGCTACAAACATTCCAACAAAAATAAATCCATCTATAAAATTATACCCATCAAGTAAGAGAATTGCACTAATTAGGGCAGACACCAATAGGAACACTTTATCGACTTTGAAGGTGCTCACGTCAATTCTTTTGAGTGGCGCTTTTGATAACCTGGTAGTGGCAATTATTAACATTATTGCTAGACCGAGAGTCATCATCAAAATATTACTTCCAAGCCCTGCACCTATTGCAACTTCATAGAGGCCCACTGAAGCTGCATAAATGACAATTGCTATTTCTGGAAGGGTTGTTGCAACACTTAGCAAGGTTCTACCCACAAACTTGGCGCCAAACTTAACAGATAGATGTTCCGCACCGTATGATAGTATCCAGCTTGCAAAGATAAGCTCTCCCAGCCAAGCCAACATTAGTAGAAAATTCTCAATATTCAAAAACAGAAAAATTTATCTCAAAACAGCATATAAATTTAATTTTTGGCCTATATAATTTGATGAATAGAAAAGCTGTCTAGTCCAGTAAAATCAAATTAAACAACACATTTAAGAATGATATGGATTTTGCAAGCAGCAACATCAATAAATACTATGAAATAAACGACCTAGTTTCTGTTATGAAAGATTCAATTAAGGTAACATTCAAAAAGATGGAACTGAAAGAAATTCAGTCTGACAGCTTGTTAGAAGTAGCAGAAAATAAAGTCTTACAAGCATTCAAGATTAGCCAAAAAGAAGTATTTGTCGAAGATGCAGGGCTTTTCATACAAGCCCTAAATGATTTTCCGGGTGTTTATTCTTCATATGTAAATAAAACAATAGGTAACGTAGGTATTATAGACCTGCTAGCTAATAAAGTAAATAGAAACGCAAGTTTTAAATCAATAATTGCATTTCATGATGGTAGCAAAATCGAATCATTTGTAGGAGAAATTAAAGGCAAAATCTCTTTTGAATCTACAAACGGAGGTTGGGGATTCGATCCGATTTTCGTACCGGATAATACAGGTTTAACATTTGGTCAAATGGATTTAAAAACAAAGAATAAGATGTCACATAGAAAGATTGCTTTAGATAAATTTTTGAATTGGTATTCAAGCCAGAAGCTAAAATAAGTACAACTCCATGACTAGTGGTAAGAATGAATATATCTTGAAATAAATCGAGATTTGTTCTGCAATACAACAATTCTAGACACTATACTTTCATCCATTATACAGTAGTTTTCAAGATGGGCTTTTAATCCGCTGGAAAATTCCCTGACTTCATCCATCTCCAACATATTTGATTCTTCCAATCTATTTGTAGACATTCCTATATGCATATATGATTTCAATTCAATAAAGTGTGGATTCCCTATTTCCACCAATTTAGCAAAATCCTTAAGAAAAATAGAATCATCATTGAAATTTCGAATCAAAGTGAAACGTAAGACTGTGCGGGTGTCAACTTGAGACATAAAACTAAGGCTTTGAAGCCATCTCTCCCATGCATTTCTATGCTTTGGTCCATTTATTTTATAAAACATATTCTTGTTTGACGCATTAGTTGACAAGTAAATTTGAGTGGGTAATGCATTTTCGTTGGCTAGTCTATATAACATTTCAGGTTCTTGACCATTAGTTACTAAAAATATAGACTTTGTGGCCTTCAGTTTGGCCAAGTATTTTATGAGCTCAGGTAATTTAGGATACATTGTCGGTTCCCCTGAAAGGGAAACTGCATAATGTTCTGGGAAAAGGGATTCATCCAATTTAGAGATATTAGCTCCCGTTTTCCCATAATATCCAACGATCAATTTTCGTCGTTCCTCTAAAAGGTTTTGTACAATTATTTCTGGATCATCAACCAAATGAGTTGGCATTTCCATTGTATCATAAAATTCTGTTGGTCTCCAGCAATATATGCAACGATTCTCGCAATTTAAAGCAGTAGGAGTCATTTCCATGCATCTATGAGTAGATATTCCATAAAATTTGTGCTTATAACATGAACCACCATCTGAAAAGGACTTCTTTGTCCAATGGCATAATTCTACGGCTGAATGATTAAATACGCCATATTTGGCCTTTTTTAATTTTTGTTTAACAGCGGGTGTAATTTGGATAAGATCGGTATCAGTATTGCTATGAGAATATATTTCACCAGAACAGCTCATCCCTTAAGTGGATGTATATAGAAATATAAGTTTTATACAGTAGCATAAGTTCTTAGCTATTTTTGTTAGCTATGTAAAGTTAAAACAATTATATATTAATAATTAATATAAAATTTTGATTCAATTAGTGGCCTTCGTAGTATAGCCTGGTTAGTATAGGCGGCTGTGGATTTCACTTAGTTTCTTAAAGAATGCGGAAACCGCTTGAGGAGGGTTCAAATCCCTCCGAAGGCCCCTCACGTCTAATTACAAATTCTGCTAGAAAAAAATTATTATTGATGTGGTGGAAACTAAATTGGCAATTCAGTATAAAGTAATGAACGAGGTTTTTCTTGCAGAACCAGTGTTCCTATCGCAATGGCCGGATGCAATTCTGGCCGGAGACTTTTATAAGATATCAAATTAATGATTCTTCTGAAAACAATTCGAAAATAATTTATAATGCAGGAAAGAAACAAGTTATTTGAATCTCGGTCTCAATTTTTTTCGATTATGGTAGGAAAGATTTACTGTGCAGCCTCTTCCATTATTTGTGTGCACAATTCCTTTGTATAAAAAGGAACTGCCCTTAGTGAGCAGGCTAACGAGAATAAGACCAGTAATTTGGCTATCAAAGCAGGATTAACGGAATTCAGGGCTGCCACTCAAACCCTGCTGAATATTATCTACGAATCCAAATAGATATAGAATCAATCCGTATGGAGTTTGTTCTAATTGTTGTTACTGCAATAGTGGCTCTATTCTATTGGAAAATGATTGTCAATGCGATAAGATATGCTAATGATATCACATTGGCACAATAATCCAGTAAACCGTGGCTGGTTAACAACAAAATAGATGTGCAATCAATTAATCAATCATAGACTTAAAATTCAGATATACTATCTTTGATATACTTTCTAACTCAGACACATTTTTATCGAGTTCATCCACAAGTTTGTCTCTACTTATATTTTCATTTT